>NZ_JBNNVQ010000005.1:75473-166478 GCF_050280625.1 Pseudomonas sp. NPDC089569 | reverse complement strand
GCCAACTTCTTCGACACCCTGACCGTCAACACCGGCGCCCACACCGCCGCCCTGCATGAAGCCCTGCTGCAATACAACGAAGAAGGCGGCCTGCCCGCCCGTCATCAGCGCTACGCCGCCAACTGCCAGGCACTGATGGAAGAAATGGCCAAGCTGGGCCTGCGCAGCTTCCTGCCGGCCGCGATCCAGGCACCGATCATCGCCACGTTCCATGCACCGAAAGATCCGCGCTACCAGTTCAAGGAGTTCTACGAGCGCGTCAAGGCCAAGGGTTACATCCTCTACCCCGGCAAACTGACCCAGGT
Organism: Pseudomonas sp. NPDC089569; assembly: GCF_050280625.1. NCBI lineage: Bacteria > Pseudomonadati > Pseudomonadota > Gammaproteobacteria > Pseudomonadales > Pseudomonadaceae > Pseudomonas > Pseudomonas sp. NPDC089569. Next base: position 166,173 of record NZ_JBNNVQ010000005.1, on the reverse strand, counting down.
CGAAACCTTCCGCGTCGGCTGCATCGGCCATGTCCAACCGGCCGAAATGCGTGAAGCCGTGGCAGCCATCGGCGATGTGCTGCGCGAGATGGAAGTCCTCGACATCTGATCCGCCGCGATCCTTGTGGGAGCGGGCTTGCCCGCGATAGCGGTCTGACATTCACCATCGATGTCGACTGATAGGGCCTCATCGCGGGCAAGCCCGCTCCCACAGGTCAACCGAACTCCGAATAGCCCGTTTCTACAGGAATTTCACCATGAACTACGCAAACCCAACCAAACTGCAAGCCGCCATCCTCGACTGGGCCGGCACCGTGGTCGACTTCGGTTCTTTCGCACCGACGCAGATTTTTGTCGAGGCGTTCGCCGAGTTCGACGTTCAGGTATCCATCGACGAAGCACGTGGCCCCATGGGCATGGGCAAGTGGGATCACATCCGCACCCTGTGCGACCTGCCGGAAGTCGCCGAGCGTTATCGCAAGGTGTTCGGCCGCACCCCGACCGACGATGACGTCACCGCCATCTACGAGCGCTTCATGCCGCTGCAGATCGAAAAAATCGCCGAACACTCGGCGCTGATTCCGGGCGCCCTGGACACCATCGGCAACCTGCGCGCGCAAGGCATCAAGATCGGTTCCTGCTCCGGTTACCCGAAACAGGTCATGGACAAGGTTGTCGAACTGGCCGCCACCAACGGCTATGTGGCCGACCACGTGGTTGCCACCGACGAAGTGCCGAACGGCCGCCCATGGCCGGCACAGGCCCTGGCCAACGTGATTGCCCTGGGCATCGACGATGTCGCCGCTTGCGTGAAGATCGACGACACCGTCCCGGGTATCCTCGAAGGGCGTCGTGCCGGGATGTGGACCGTAGCGCTGATCTGCTCGGGCAACGCACTGGGCCTGGATTACGAAGGCTACCAAGCCCTGGCCAGCGACAAGCTGGACAGCGAACGCAAACGCATCCACGCCCTGTTCGAAAGCTCGCGCCCGCACTACATGATCGACACCATCAGCGACTTGCCCGCAGTGATCGCCGACATCAACAAGCGCCTGGCCAACGGTGAAATGCCGCAGTCCAGCTGATCCAAAAACACAACACCCCCTGTAGGAGCGAGCAAGCTCGCGATGGACGCCAAGGCAACGCATGCATTCAGACAGCACGCGTTTTCGTTAACGACCATCGCGAGCTTGCTCGCTCCTACAGGGAGACAGGCGATTTTTCTGTCAATTCGCTGAACCAGAGCCTCCAGCAACCGATCACCCTCAGGCAAATCCGGCAAAACAGGATTACAGTTAAAGCACACCGTCGATCAAGAACGGTGGCTTGTCCTGTGAGGAATGCCGCATGCCGTGGAAAAACTCCGCTTCGCGCTATAGCACCGTATCGATCGCGCTGCATTGGCTGATGCTTGTGCTGTTGGCGCTGGTTTATGCCTGTATCGAGCTTCGCGGCATCTTTCCGAAAGGCAGTGGTGGACGGACGCTGATCGTCGAATCGCACTTCATGCTCGGCCTGACCGTGTTCGTGCTGGTCTGGGTACGGTTGTTCGCCCGCAGCCTGGGCCCTGCGCCGGACATTTTCCCGGCTTCACCGCACTGGCAGATCACACTGGCCAGACTGATGCATTGGGCGCTGTACATTTTCATGATCGGCATGCCGATTCTTGGCTGGCTGGTGACCAGCGCCAAAGGCAATCAGGTGATGTTCTACGGCCTCGATCTGCCACTGCTCGTAGCCGAGAACAAGGAACTGGCGACGAAGCTCCAGCGTTGGCATGTACTGGGCGGCACCATCGGTTACTGGTTGATCGGCCTGCACGCGGTGGCCGGGCTGTATCACCATTACGTGGTGGGCGATAACACCTTGCTGCGGATGATGCCCAAGCGAATCAACAGGACTTGAGGCCGATTCCCCGGCGCCCCTGCAAGCCGCCGGTATGGACAAACACCAGTCGCGTGCCGGGGGCAAATCTTCCTGCTTCGACCTGTTGCCTGAGCGCCAGCAATGCCTTGCCGGTGTACAGCGGTTCAAAGGGAATGCCACAGGCTCTTTCGGTCTGCTCAATGAATTCGAGCAACGGCGGATCAACCTTTGCAAAGCCGCCACGGCTGGCGTCGAACAGTTCGTAGGCGCGGTCAGTCATACCCGCCTCCATCAAAATCTCCTCGACCTGCTGCGCCACGCCATGGTCATCGGGCACCGCCAGTGCGCCGTAAACCGGTTTTTCGCCGGCCTCGGCCAGCACCAGCCCGGCCAGCGTCGTGCCGGTCCCGCAGGCCAGCCACCAGCCGTCATGATCACGCCAACCTAAACCAGCCAATTGCTCGCCAACACATGCCCGCAATTGCATACAGCCGCGCGCGCCTGGCAAACCGCCTGCACCTTCAGGTACGGGGTGCAGCGTCGGGTATTGCGCCTGCCATGGCTCCCAGAAGCCCGCTTGATGTCGCGCTCGATAACCGCCATAACCCAGCCAGTGCAATTGCATGCCGAAGTCTTGCAGGTCGTCTATCGTCGGCGTTTGCTGCGGATGCCCGCGCAATAGCCCGACCGTGGCAAAGCCGAAGCGCTTGCCCGCGGCGGCCAGTGCATGCAGATGATTGGAATGCGCCCCGCCCAGGCTGATGATGCCTTCGGCACCGCGTTGCTCGGCGATCTTGAGATGCTCGATCAGCTTGAACCATTTGTTGCCGCTGATCAGTGGGTCGATCAGGTCCAGGCGCAGGATCGCGACCTCGATGCCGGCATCGGTGAGCCAATCGAGATGAAGAGGTTCCAGAGGGGCCTGGGGTTGCCAGTGATCGGGAGGGAAAAGCATTTGTACCTGATTGAGCGAACAAAGAATCGATATTCTAGTCGCTCAAAGGACGCCATCGCGAGCAGGCTCGCTCCCACAATGTGTCCGAGGACCAAAGGTGGGAGCGAGCCTGCTCGCGAAAGCTCGGCCTGCCTGTTACAACTCGGCGGCCAGACGCGAACCCTGGTTGATCGCCCGCTTGGCGTCCAGCTCCGCCGCGACATCCGCGCCACCGATCAGGTGCACCTTCTGCCCCGCCGCCACCAGGCCATCCTGCAACTCGCGCAGCGGGTCCTGCCCGGCGCAGATCACGATGTTGTCCACCGGCAGCACTTGCGGCTCGCCGGCTTCACCGATGCGAATGTGCAAGCCCTGATCATCGATCTTCAGGTACTCGACGCTGTTGAGCATCTGCACCTGCTTGTTCTTCAGACCGGTGCGATGAATCCAGCCGGTGGTCTTGCCCAGACCGTCACCCACCTTGGATTTCTTGCGTTGCAGCAGGAACACTTCCCGCGCCGGAGCATGGGGCGCGGCCTTCATGCCGGCCACACCACCGCGCGCCTCCAGGTGCGTATCGATGCCCCACTCCTTCCAGAACTCTTCACGATTCAGGCTGGTGGCCTGGCCCTGGTGAACCAGGAACTCGGACACGTCGAAGCCGATGCCGCCGGCGCCGATCACGGCCACACGCTTGCCCACCGGTTTGCGTTCGAGCAACACATCCAGGTAGCTCAGCACCTTGGCATTGTCCACGCCGGGAATCGCCGGTACACGCGGCGCAATGCCGGTGGCCAGGATGATCTCGTCGTAACCGCCCTCGACCAGGCTGGCCACGTCCACGCGGGTGTTCAGGCACACCTCGACGTTGGTGGTCTGCAATTTGCGACCGAAGTAACGCAGGGTTTCGTAGAACTCCTCCTTGCCCGGCACGCGCTTGGCGACGTTGAACTGGCCACCGATTTCGCCGGCTGCGTCAAACAGCGTCACCTGATGACCGCGTTCGGCGGCCACGGTCGCGGCGGACAGACCGGCCGGACCTGCGCCGACCACGGCGACTTTCTTGATCTGCCGCACCGGCAGGTAGTTGAGTTCGGTTTCATGGCAGGCGCGCGGGTTCACCAGGCAGGTGGTCAACTTGCCGCCGAAGGTGTGGTCCAGGCACGCCTGGTTGCAGCCGATGCAGGTGTTGATTTCGTCGGCGCGCCCTTCTGCGGCCTTGTTGACGAAGTCCGCGTCGGCCAGGAACGGCCGCGCCATGGACACCATGTCGGCATCGCCTTCGGCCAGGACCTGCTCGGCGACTTCCGGGGTGTTGATGCGGTTGGTGGTGATCAGCGGAATGCTCACCTCGCCACGCAGTTTGGCCGTGACCTTGGTGAATGCCGCGCGCGGGACCTTGGTGGCGATGGTCGGAATCCGCGCTTCGTGCCAGCCGATACCGGTGTTGATGATGGTCGCGCCGGCCTGCTCGATGGCCTTGGCCAGCAGCACGATCTCTTCCCAGGTGCTGCCACCTTCGACCAGATCGAGCATCGACAGACGGAAAATGATGATGAAGTTCGGGCCGACCGCTTCGCGAACCCGGCGTACGATTTCCACCGGCAGTCGCATGCGGTTTTCGTAGCTGCCGCCCCAGCGGTCGGTACGCTGGTTGGTGTGCGCCGCGAGGAACTGGTTAATGAAATAGCCTTCGGAGCCCATGATTTCGACGCCGTCGTACTCGGCCTGTTGCGCCAGGGTCGAACAGGTGACGAAATCGCGGATCTGCTTCTCGATGCCTTCCTCGTCCAGTTCCTTGGGCTTGAACGGGTTGATCGGCGCCTGAATGGCGCTGGGCGCGACCTGCTTGGGGCTGTAGGCATAACGGCCCGCATGGAGGATCTGCATGCAGATCTTGCCGCCCGCCTCGTGCACCGCGCGGGTCACGATTTGATGCTTGAGTGCTTCTTCCTCGGAGGTCAGTTTGGCCGCTCCGGAATACACGCCGCCTTCGTCGTTCGGGCCGATACCGCCCGTGACCATCAAGCCAACGCCACCGCGGGCACGCTCGGCGAAAAAGGCCGCCATACGCTCGAAACCGCCTGGCTTTTCTTCAAGCCCGGTGTGCATCGACCCCATCAGGGTACGGTTGCGCAGCGTGGTAAATCCCAGGTCCAGCGGGGCCAGCAGGTGCGGGTATTGAGCGGCGGTCATCGGAAACTCCACAACGAGCGATCACGGAAAATGTGTGGGCGCTCTTCGGCGCCCCTCTGTCTGTGTTACAGACTATGAGCACTAAAGGGGTCTCTCAATGACCGTAAGTGACAACTTAATGATCCAAATGTGCAGCAGGTTTCTACGAACGCCAGTGCGCAGAAGCCGGCTTGCCGGCGAAGGCGATTGTTCAGACGACACTGTGTCGAATGTACTCGCGCCATCGCCAGCAAGCCGGCTCCTGAAATTTTACTTCCTCGGCTGACTCACATCGCTGTCAGCCCCGCCCTTTCGATCCCTCTTCGGCCCGGCGTTGCGAGGCGTCCCGATAGTCGAGGTAGGTGCGCTGCGTGGCGATGTGGTCAGCAATGTACTTGGCATCGTGCCAGACGCCCCAGATAAAGGACGAACCACGACGGGACTGCCACGGCAAGCCCAGGAAGTAGATGCCGGACTCGCTCGACACCCCCCGCTGATGCAGTGGTTTGCCGTTTGCGTCGAACGCATCGACATTCATCCAGCTGTAATCCACTGCAAAACCGGTTGCCCAGATAATCGAGGTAACGCCGGCCTTGGCCAGGTCAAGCTCAAGGATGGGTTTAGTGACGCATTCCGGTTCCGGGTAAGTGCTGCGGGCCTCCGGTTCCAGCGGCAGATCCAGACCGTTGCGTTCAATGTAGGCATCGGCGGCATCGAGCAGCGACAGGTAGTTCTGATCGCCGCGGGCGAGGTTGTCGGCAAGATCCGTCTGGAACCTCACCACGCCGTCTTCGAAGGATCGGGTCAGGCCCACGAGTGTCATGCCCCGATGGGCAAGCCCACGAAAATCCACCGTACTGCCGCCATGGGCACCGCTGACCGCAATGGTGACGTGTTCCCTGCCCGGCTTCATCGCCGCGGCATCCCACTCGCCGAGAACCCCCAGCCACCAGCAGAAATCACGGTTGCGATAGCTCCGTGGCGGACGGTCGTGCTGGCCGACCGAGAGGTAGACCTTCCTCCCGGAACGCAACAACTCATCGGCAATCTGCACCCCCGAGGACCCGGCGCCCACGACCAGAATCGCACCTTCGGGCATCTGCTGCGGGTTGCGATAGTCGGCGGAGTGGATCTGGGTGAGCGTCTGGTCCTCAGGGGCAATCGACGGAATGACCGGCCGCTGGAAAGGTCCGGTTGCAGCTACAACGCGGTTGGCCTCGATCACGCCCTCGGACGTGGTAATCGTGAAACCGGGGCGGCCAACATTGCGTTCGACTTTCTTCACGTCCACGCCGGTACGGATGGGGGCGTTGAACTTGCGGGCATAGGCTTCGAAGTAGTCCGCAACCCGCTCTTTCGGCGCAAAACCGTCGGGGCTGAGGTCGTCGAACTCAAGCCCGGGAAAGCGATCGTGCCAGGCCGGACCATTGGCAACCAGTGAATCCCACCGCCCGGTGCGCCACTTTTCGGCGATGCGATTGCGCTCCAGGACGAGGTGCGGCACCCCGAGCTTGCTCAGGTGCTCGCTCATGGCCACGCCTGCCTGACCGGCGCCAACAACCAGCGTATCTATTTCGGTTTTTCCAACTGTCATGTCTGCGTCCTTCTCAAAGGCAATTTGATTCAGGCCAGGACCAGGGACCGCGCCTGCATCGTTGAAACTTGCGACTGTGGGGTGGGTGTTCGCAGCATTCTGTTCAGATACAGGGATTAGCGAAATTATGATTTTTGTGGTCGTTAGGCAGGAAAAAGCTAGAGGGCGTCCGACGCATTTTTTGTTGCGGACAAAAGATCACGACCCCCATCAGGGCGATGAGGGGCCGTCGTTACAGAGGGTTCAGTCTTTCAGCATGCCATGGCACATCAGGCCGAGCACATCGCGCATGTGTTTGGCGTGGGCTGCCCTGTCAGGGGTTTTCTCGGTCGCCAGGCCGATGAACGCCATGTTGGCGTACTGGTTGAACACGGTCGCCGCCACGTCGATGTCGACCGTCTCCTTCAACGCGCCCTGGCGTTGAAAATGCTGCAGCAGCGCTCGGGTTTCCTCGATGACCGCGGCGTTCCAGGGCTGGAACGTCTCGGCAAGATCACCGGTGAACAGGAACGGCGCAAGCTCGCGCCACAGCGAAGCCGGCATCGCCCGCAGCTGGTAGGTGGTCATCAGGCCTTCAAGCTCGCACAAGGCGTCCAGCGGGTCCGAATTCTCGTCGAGTCGCGAGCGAGCCTCACGCATCGCTTGCTGGTCGGGCTCCTTGAGCAGCGCGAGGAGGATTTCCTGCTTGCCACCGAAATAGTTCACCACCGTCGGTGCGGACACCCCGGCCTGATTGGCGATCTGTTCCAGCGTCGTCGCCATGAACCCATGGGTCTTGAAAAGCTCCAGGGCGGCGTCAGCGATCAATTGCCTGCGCTGCTCCTTTTGTCGCTCTCTGAGTCCGGTCATTTCTTTCCTGAGGTGCGGTGTCGATGCGGCACAGCCTATGGGCATTTATTTTCGACGACAAATATTTTCTTTACAAAAATATTTTTAGGTGCCAAATATTAGTTGCCCTCTTGGCAACCACCTGGCGTGCGCCGAACCAGCCATCACTGATGCGCGCCTCTGCCAAGCCCAATTGCGCCACCGGCGCACTGACACTGGAGACATGCAATGTCCGCTGAACTCAACCCGACCCGCACCACGAGTGACTATCAGGCGTCCGATGCGGCCCACCACATTCACGCCTTCGTTGACCAGAAATCCCTGAATGAGGAAGGCCCGCGCGTCATGGTTCGCGGTGAGCGACTGGCATTGTGGGATAACGATGGCAAGCGCTATCTGGATGGCATGTCGGGCCTGTGGTGCACCAACCTCGGCTATGGACGAAAGGACCTGGCCGCCGCCGCGAGCGCGCAACTGGAGCAGTTGCCGTACTACAACATGTTCTTCCACACCACTCACCCGGCCGTGATCGAACTGTCCGAACTGCTCTTCAGCCTGTTGCCCGGGCACTACAGCCACGCGATCTACACCAACTCCGGCTCCGAAGCCAACGAGGTGCTGATCCGCACGGTGCGCAAGTTCTGGCAGGTCATGGGCAAGCCGGAAAAGAAAATCATGATCGGTCGCTGGAACGGCTACCACGGCTCGACACTGGCCGCGACGGCGCTGGGCGGCATGAAGTTCATGCACGAAATGGGCGGCACCATCCCGGATGTGGCGCACATCGACGAACCGTACTGGTACGCCCACGAAGGTGACCTGAGCCCGGAAGAATTCGGTCTGCGGGCAGCCCGTCAACTGGAGGAAAAGATCCTCGAACTCGGCGCGGACAAGGTCGCGGCCTTCATTGCCGAGCCGTTTCAGGGTGCCGGTGGCATGATCATTCCGCCGGACACCTACTGGCCCGAGATTCAACGTATCTGTCGCAAGTACGACGTCTTGCTGTGCGCCGACGAAGTGATCGGCGGGTTCGGCAGGACCGGCGAATGGTTCGCCCACCAGGCCTTCGGCTTCGAGCCCGACACACTCTCCATCGCCAAGGGACTGACCTCGGGCTACATCCCGATGGGTGGCTTGATTCTGTCGCGACGCATGGCTGAAGCCCTGGTGGAAAAAGGCGGCGTGTTCGCCCACGGGCTGACCTATTCCGGGCACCCCGTCGCCGCTGCCGTGGCCATTGCCAACCTGAAGGCACTGCGTGATGAAGGCGTGGTGACACAGGTGCGAAACGACACCGGGCCTTACCTGCAAAACTGCTTGCGCGAGGTCTTTTCCAATCACCCGCTGGTGGGTGATGTCCAGGGTGTCGGCCTGGTGGCAGCCCTGCAACTGGCCGAAGACAAGGCCACCCGCAAGCGCTTCGTCAACGAGAACGATATCGCCTGGCGCTGCCGAACCATCGGCTTCGAAGAAGGCGTCATCATCCGCTCGACACTGGGCCGCATGATCATGGCCCCGGCACTGGTCGCCACGCGCCTGGAGCTCGACGAGCTGGTCGAGAAGACGCGCATCGCCGTCGACCGTACCGCGCGGGAATACGGCCGGCTTTAACTGCGGCCGGCTTCAACCGTCAGACCGGCCCACTCCACGGGCCGGTCACTTGTGCATACCCCATTGCAGCCCATCCGCCTGTCGTCCCGCACGCAGGCGCCCTAACCACTTTTTACTTATCCAAGCACCACAAAAAACCTCGTTTCGCCCACCGCAGGGCATCGACAGAATGGCGTCATACCCAACAAAAAACCGGGGCTCACACTGGTTCGTCAGCCCCCGCCGTCTTAATCAGAGGAAACGTGCATGACTCAGCCCACCCACACGCGCATCCGCATGTTCAACACCAAAGAGACCTATCCCAATCAGAAGCTGGACAACGACCTCTGCCAGGCCGTCCGCGCCGGCAACACCGTGTATGTTCGCGGCCAGATCGGCACCGACTTCGAAGGCAACCTCGTCGGTCTTGGCGACCCGCGTGCCCAGGCCGAACAAGCCATGCGCAACGTCAAGCAACTGCTTGAGGAGGCCGGCAGCGACCTGAGCCACATCGTCAAGACCACGACTTACCTGGTCGACCCTCGTTATCGGGAACCGGTCTACCAGGAAGTCGGGAAATGGCTCAAGGGGGTTTTCCCGATCTCCACCGGCCTCATCATTTCCGGGCTGGGACAACCGGAATGGCTGATGGAAATCGATGTAATCGCCGTCATTCCGGAATAAAAAGGACGAACTCACCATGACGTTTTCAATCGTCGGTCGTTGCGCCGAAACCGGTCAACTGGGCATCGCCATCAGCTCCTCCAGCATTGCCGTGGGCGCACGTTGCCCATGGCTGCGCCCGGGCGTGGGTGCCGTCGCCACACAGAACATCACCCTCCCCGCCCTGGGCCCTCAGGTTCTCGACCAGATGGAGAGCGGGCATTCACCCGCCGATGCACTGGACAAGGCGCTGACCAGCAATGGCTACAGTCAGTTCCGCCAGCTCACGGCCATCGATCACCTGGGGCGGACCGCGCATTTCAGTGGCAGTCACACCCTCGGCACCCATAACGCCATTGCCGGTGACCAGTGTGTGGCGGCCGGCAACATGCTGGCCAACCAAGCCGTGATCGAAGCCCTGGTGCAGACGTTCGAAAACAGCGGCGGCCAGTTGGCCGACCGTCTGCTGGCCGCCATGCAGGCCGCCGTGGCTGCCGGCGGTGAGGCCGGCCCGGTTCACTCGGCCGCGCTGGTCGTGGTGGGGGACCTGACCTGGCCCATCGTCGACCTGCGTGTCGACTGGGCGGACGAAGACCCGATCGGCCAACTGGCACAGTTGTGGACGGCCTACCGTCCACAGATGCAGGACTACATCGTGCGCGCCCTCGACCCGACCAAGGCGCCCAGTTATGGCGTGCCGGGGGATGAATGAATGAGCAGTAGCCGAGACTTGCTGGCCGCGCTGGTCGGATTCGACACCACCAGCCGTGAATCGAATCTTCAGTTGATCGAGTTCGTGCGCGACTACCTGAACCGGCTCGACGTGCCTTGCGAGCTGATCTTCAATGACACGCGAAGCAAGGCCAATCTGTTCGCCACGCTGGGCCCGGACGATCGTCCGGGCATTGTGCTTTCCGGTCACACCGACGTGGTTCCGGTGGACGGTCAGCCCTGGACCGTTGCGCCCTTCGAGCTCAGCGAAAAAAACGGCAAGCTCTATGGGCGTGGTACCGCCGACATGAAGGGCTACATCGCCTGCGTGCTGGCTGCCGTGCCGAACCTGTTGGCGGCACCGTTGCGCATGCCGGTGCACATCGCACTGTCCTATGACGAGGAAGTCGGCTGCCTGGGCGTGCGCTCACTGCTCGCCGAGCTGCAGCAGCGGCCCCACAAACCCCTGATGTGCATCATCGGCGAACCCACCGAACTCAAACCGGTACTCGGTCACAAGGGCAAACTGGCCATGCGCTGCGACGTCCACGGGGCAGCCTGTCATTCGGCTTATGCGCCGCAGGGTGTCAATGCGATCGAATACGCCGCGCAACTGATCGGCGAACTGGGCCGGATCGGCGCCGGCCTGCGCTCACCTGAGCTGCATGATCCGCGCTTCGACCCGCCTTTTTCCACGGTGCAAACCGGCGTGATCAGTGGTGGCAAGGCACTCAACATCGTCCCTGCCGACTGTCGTTTCGATTTCGAAGTCCGCGCGCTTCCCGCACAAGACCCGCGCAAGGTGGCCGAGCAACTTGCGCATTACGCCGAGCAGGACCTATTGCCCAGGATGCGCGCCGTGGATGCAGGCAGTGCCATCCGCTTTTCCGAGCTGTCGGCCTATCCGGGATTGGCTACCGACGCCCACAGTGAAGCGGCACAATTGATTGCGCAGTTCTGCGGTTCGGACGAGTTCACCACGGTTGCGTTCGGCACCGAAGGCGGGTTGTTCGACGCCATCGGCATTGCCACCGTGGTCTGCGGACCGGGCAGCATGGATCAGGGCCACAAGCCCGATGAGTTCGTCAGCATCGAGCAACTGGACGCCTGTGACGCCATGCTCGAGCGCATGGCGCTGGCATTGCGCAGCTGACCTCAGATGTCCACGTTGTCTGCCAGCACCTGGCGACAATGATCGAGAAAAAGTTGTGCAGGCTTGGTCAGCTGCGACCGCCGTAGCCAGGCCGCGGAAAGTCCCGACCCCGTGACTTCCTCGGCCAATGGCACGCAGACCACCTTCTGCCCATCGTAGGTGTATTCGGAATGCGGCCGGGTCACCAGAATCGAAAAGCCGAAACCGCGTCCGACCATGCCCCTGACCATTTCAATGGAAGGTGAGCTGAAGAGAATATGCGGGTTTAGCCCGCGTTCTTCGAAAATGCTCACGAAGTAGGTCCGGCTGGGTTGCACGTCAAGGAGCACCATGGGTTCCAGGACCAGATCGCTGAGCGAGACTTTCGCCTGGTGGGCAAAACGATGCCCGTGCGGCAACAACGCATAGGGTTGTTGCGGCGCCATCAACGGCACGGTCTCGATGGTGCCGTCCAGATCATGTTCATAGAGCATCGCCAGGTCGATGCTGCCGGAGGTGAGGCCCTGGACCAGTTCCTGTTGCTCACCGTCGCGGATGCGCACTTCCACCCCCGGCCAACGATCACGGAAACCGGCGATCAGCTTCGGCAAGTAAAGCGGCGCAACGGTTTCAAAACAGCCGATGTCGATCTGGCCGGAGACTACATCGTTATCGGCCAGCGCGTTCTGCTCGAACTCATGGGCGACTTGCAGCAACTCCCGGGCCTTGCGGTAAAAGCGTGCGCCACTGGGCGTCAGCGACACCCCTTGCGCATGGTGACGGATCAACAGCTGCACGCCGAAACTTTCTTCCAGATGCTTGATGGCAGTGGAAACCGACGGTTGGGCGATGTAGAGCTTGCGTGACGCCTCGGCGACACTGCCGCATTCGACGGTGGTGATGAAATACTTGAGTTGCCGCAGGTTGTAAGCTGCCATGAGTACCTCAAAAGGGCTGGATCAATGCCTCAAAACGGGGCGCAAACCGTCGTCAATCCATGACCCGACGTGTGGGCTGCAACAACCTCACCTATCAATTCCAATGCTGTTCATCCTGTAGGAGCGAGCATGCTCGCGATGGAGGCGCAAACGACGCGGGAATTCAGACATCCCGCGTCATCGTTGACGACAATCGCGAGCATGCTCGCTCCTACAGTGAACAGCATTGCATCAATCAATACAGGCTTCACCCGCGCGCCTGCAATTCTGCGATGCAGGCGCGCGGTGGGAAACAAGCAAATTCCTGCCTATTGAAACTAAAAAAACTCTCTCGACGATCACCTCTGACGCACCAGAGAGGTGCGCGGCTGCCGAGTTTTTTTATCGACAGCGAGCATATTTTTACTCATTTCCTGCCTGTTGCACCTGAGCCACTATCGCCGCAACTCATCGTCAATGGCGCCCTCACCGGCGCCCCTGGAGCTTGCAGTGACCGACTTGAACAACTGGCAACGCCTGGCAAAAAAACAGCACTTCATTGATACGGCGAACATCGGCGGGCGTGCCCATCGCTCAGAGGACGGCAAGACGTTCGCGGTCATCAACCCGGCCACCAATACCCTGCTCGCCCATGTCGCCGCCTGCTCTGACGCAGATGTCGACCTGGCCGTCGCTGTCGCGCGCAATGCGTTCGAGCATGGCGCCTGGGCGCGGATGGCCCCCAGGGAGCGCAAAGCCATTCTCCTGCGCCTGTCCGAGTTGATTCTGGCCAATCGCGAGGAGCTGGCGCTGCTCGATTCGCTCAGCATGGGCAAGCCGGTCATGGACGCCTACATGGTCGATGTGCCGGGCGCCGCGCAGGTTTTCGCCTGGTACGCCGAAAGCCTCGACAAGCTGTATGACCAGGTGGCGCCCACCGGTCGCGATGCGCTGGCCACCATCACCCGGGTGCCGTTGGGTGTCATCGCCGCGGTGGTGCCATGGAACTTCCCCCTGGATATGGCGGCGTGGAAACTGGCGCCCGCACTGGCGGCGGGCAACAGCGTGATCCTCAAACCAGCCGAACAGTCGCCCTTCTCGGCCCTGCGCCTGGCCGAACTGGCCTTGCAGGCCGGCGTGCCGGAAGGCGTGCTCAACGTGGTCACCGGCCTCGGTGAGCAGGCCGGACGCGCACTCGGCCTGCATCCGGATGTCGATGCGCTGGCGTTCACCGGCTCGACCGAAGTGGGCAAGTACTTCATGCAGTACTCGGCGCAATCGAATCTCAAGCAAGTCTGGCTGGAGTGCGGCGGCAAGAGTCCGAACCTGGTGTTCGACGATTGCCAGGACCTGGACCTGGCGGCCGAAAAAGCGGCGTTCGGGATTTTCTTCAATCAGGGTGAAGTGTGCTCGGCGAACTCGCGACTGCTGGTGCAGCGTTCCATTCACGACCAGTTCGTCGAGCGTCTGATCGAGAAGGCCCGCCACTGGCAGCCCGGCGATCCGCTGGACCCCGCCAGCAAAATGGGCGCCATCGTCGACGCCCGGCAAGCCGAGCGCATCATGGGTTACATCAACGCGGCAACGGCCAGCGGCGCACGCCTGGTGACCGGTGGTGATCGCCTGTCGATCAACGGCTCGAACAATTTCATCCAGCCCACGCTGTTCACCGATGTCAGCCCCGACATGCCGTTGTCCCGCGAGGAAGTCTTCGGCCCGGTGCTGGCGATCACCCCGTTCGACGATGAAGACCAGGCCATCAGGATCGCCAACGACCATATCTACGGACTGGCGGCGTCGGTCTGGACCGACGACCTCAACCGTGCACATCGCGTGGCGGGTCGGCTCAATGCCGGGACCGTGTCGGTGAACACGGTGGATGCCCTGGACGTCTGCGTACCTTTCGGTGGCGGCAAGCAGTCGGGTTTCGGCCGGGACCTCTCGCTGCACTCATTCGACAAGTACACGCAACTGAAAACCACGTGGTTCCAGTTGCGTTGAAATCCGCCTACCGCAAGTGACTTGAAACGCCGCTGTGCCTACCGCGACAGCGGCGTTTCAGGCGCTGTTTCCGCACGCTCCACAAGCGCGCCGCAAACCACTTTTTTCCTCGTCAGCAACGACATATTTACTAATTTTCCTGCTCCGAGACATCAGCCAACATCAATGCCGCACACAGAGGTAAAGGGTCCGCCAGAGACCATAGGAAACTCACTTTTTGGCGATGCCCACTGCCCCGAAATATACGAACAAAAAACCATCGTTCCGGGAGTGCTCCATGATCAAGTCCTTGCTTACCCGCTTAACCCATCCGCTGGCCGTCACCGCCATCGCCGCGACGGTCGCCACCAGCGCCCAGGCCGGCACCCTGTCCATCGGTCACACCACATGGGTCGGCTACGGCACCCTCTACCTCGCCCAGGACCTGGGTTACTTCAAGGAAAACGGTTTGACGGTCGAGCTGCCGGTGGTCGAAGAAGCCTCGATGTACATGGCCGGCCAGGCCTCGGGACAATTGTCCGGCTCGGCGTCGACCATCGATGAAGTGCTCAAGTACCGTCCGCAGTTCTGCTTCAAGGCCGTGGCCGCACTGGATGACAGCCATGGTGGCGACGGTGTGCTTGTGGGCAAGGACGTCAAGAGCCTGCAGGAACTCAAGGGCAAGGCCGTGGCAGTCAACGAAGGCTCCACCTCACAGTTCTGGTTGTCCTACCTGCTGAAAAAACATGGCATGACCATGAGCGATATCACCGTGCAGAACATGACGGCCGACGACGCCGCCACAGCGTTCATCGCCGGTCGTGTACCGGCCGCCGTCACCTGGGAGCCGCACCTGTCGATGGTGCGCAGCAAGCAACAAGGCAAGGTGCTGATCGACAGCAGCAGCACTCCGGGCGTCATCGTCGACGTGGTGGCGCTCAACTGCTCGGTCATCGAAAAGCAGCCTGAAGACGTCAAGGCCCTGGTGGCCGGCCTGTACAAAGCGGTCAAGTACACCCAGGACCATCCGGAAAAGGCCTACGAAATCATGGCCAAGGGCGTCGGTGGTTACCTGGCCGATCCCAAGGAACTGGCCGCTGCCGCCAAAGGCGTGCGCTTCTACGATCAGGCGATGAGCGAACAACTGCTCGGCAAACCGGGCAAACCGGGCGACAGCGCAGCGCTGATTCAACTGGCCAACGAAACCGCCAGCGAATTGCAGGGCAAACCCTACAACGTCAGCAATGACGACTTGATCGACAACCGCTTTGTCAGCCCGCTCTAGGAGGTCCTCATGTTCAAGCGCAATTCATGGCTGAACCGTTGTCTTACCCCGAAAACCAGTTTGCCGGGCCAGGTGATCTGGAGCGCCAGTGCCCTGGCCTGGGTGATGCTGATCGGGCTGTGGGCCGGCCTGTCCTACGGCGGCCTGGTGCCTGGCATGTTCCTGCCGACACCCGGCGCGGTGCTTGAGGCCGGCGTGCGCCTGGGCCGTGCCGGAACGCTGGGCGAACACGTCTGGGCCAGCGTGGAAGTGGTGATGGTCGGGTTCGTGGTGTCTTCGGTGGTGGCCGTCCCGCTGGGCTTGCTGATGGGCAGTTTCCGGGTGGTTCAGGCGTTCCTCGAACCCCTGGTCAACTTCATCCGCTACCTGCCGGTCACCTCGTTCGTTCCCCTGTTCATTCTGTGGATCGGCATCGGTCTGGAGCAGCGGGTATCGGTGATCATTTTCGGGGTGTTCTTCCAGCAGCTGGTGATGATCGCGGACGTGTCCAAAGGCATCTCCAAGGACCTGATCAACGCGTCCTACACATTGGGCTCCAATCGCCGCGATGCGGTCCTGCATGTGATCGCCCCGGCGTCCTTGCCAGGTGTGCTCGATACCTTGCGCGTCACCATGGGATGGGCCTGGACCTATCTGGTGGTCGCCGAGCTGGTTGCCGCATCGAGCGGCCTTGGCTACCTCAGCCTCAAAGCCATGCGCGGCTTCCAGGTCGATGTGATTTTCCTGGCGATTGCCGTGATCGGCCTCTTGGGCCTGATCACCGATCAACTTTTCAGAATTCTTCGCTTGAAGGTGGCCGCATGGGCTCAGTAACCGCAACTTCCCCAAGACTCGTCACCCCCGTCAGCGCCGCACCCAATGCAGCACCACGCCTCAAAGTGGACAAGGTCAGCCTGCGCTACCAGACATCGGCGGGCGAAACCTTCACCGCGCTGGAGCAAGTGTCGTTCGAAGTACCTGACCAGCAGTTCGCTGTGCTGGTCGGCCCCTCGGGCTGCGGCAAATCCAGTTTGCTGTACCTGACAGCAGGTCTTGCCGAGCCCACCTCGGGGGAAATCTACGTCGGCGGCCAGCAAGTCGACGGGCCAGGGGCCGATCGCGGCATGGTGTTCCAGGGCTACACCTTGTTCCCGTGGCTGACGGTACGACAGAACATCGAGTTCGGGCTCAAGCGCCGGGGCATGCCCGCCCGGGAACGCAAGGACATCGTCGACTACTACGTCAACGAAGTCGGGCTCGCCAGGTTCGCCGACAACTATGCCAAGCAGCTGTCGGGCGGCATGATGCAACGGGTCGCGATTGCCCGGGCACTGGCCAACGATCCGCAGATCCTGCTCATGGACGAACCTTTCGGCGCCCTCGACAGCCAGACACGCCTGCAGATGCAACAACTGCTGTTGCGGGTCTGGGAACACAGCAAGAAGACGGTGCTGTTTGTCACCCACGATATCGACGAAGCGATTCTGCTCGGCGACCGCATCTTCGTCATGGGCGCACGCCCGGGGCGGATCAAGGAAGTGCTTGACGTTCCAATGCAGCGCCCGAGATCGCTGGATATGGTGATGGAACCGGAGTTCATCAAAATGAAGCGTGACATCTTCCATCTTCTGCATGACGGTCCGGAAGACCATCACCACTGACGCCAGACCTGCAAAAAAACCGGGAGATCACCTGAGGTGACCTCCCGGTAACGCTTAATCGGTACATGCAGTCCCTTGACTGCCATCCGGGGCGATTCAGCCCAACCCCTGATGCAAAGCCCTGCACAGGGAAGGGTCATAGCTGAACGCGGCCTGGACAGCCCAGGCAATCACCCAGCCCCCACACAGCAAAAGCGCGCCCAGGCTGCCCAGTATCAACGTGCGTCGCATCTCGGGAAGTCAGGCCGGCTGCGTTTTGAGGTGGCGCACGCCATTGAACGCAAGGATCACTCCGACGAGATAGCCCATCATGCAAAGCAGCTGCATCGACAGCCACACTTCCTTGCCGGCCTTGATCGGCGAGTAGTAGAAACCCGGCCAGAACGCATCGACGACAAAGTAACCGATGAAACCGGTCAGGAAGATCGCCACCAGCGAGCCCTTGCATAGCCGCCGCGGCAGGTCACTGGCTGCTGCAAAATCATCCTTCGCCAATCGGGCCAATGTCGCATAAGCCGAGCCCATGGCAATCATGCCGATGGCGCCGACCATCACCATGCTGGTGCTGAGGGTCCAGGGGCAGCCAAACCAGAGCCCGACGTTGCGCAGGAACTCGGCGCCGGTATCCCAGCGTGCGCCGACCATATAGTGGCCGACGACACCCAGCCCCATCACCATGCCGAGAATCAGCATGCCGAAGCCGGATCGAACGAAACCTGCGCCCTGTACTTCATGGGTATTGCTCATGCCTGTCGCCTCTTCAATTGTGGTTGTGAACCTCGTGCGTGCGGAAAAATCATGGGACATGACAGAGCCGGCTTCGATCCCCCGCATGGGGGGAAGCGCCACGCCGGCAAACCACCCGACATTTCCTCGCACCAAAAGAACCTGAAGCAGAACCCTGGGTCTCACTGGACCCTTTCGATATCACCCATCTTCCAGGACTTGTCGAAAAACGCTTCGGTCGGCGCGTAAAAACGGAAATACGTGAACCAGCCCTCGCCCGGATTGGTTTGCACCCAGTTTTGCTCATGGCCTTTGACTGGCTTGGGACCGTAGTAGATGTCCACGGAGCCGTCGGCATTGGTCTTGAGTGTCGATTTGTCGGCGGCGATGTCGGGGGATTTCTGGTCATTGACGATCATCTGCCGTTCTTTCTCGTCATACACAGTCGAGGACCAGAACTGTTTGGCCGGAACGTTGGCGGGCACATGCAGCTTGTAGGTGTGCTCACCGCTGAGCCAATGACCGTCCTTGTCCTGATAGGTCACCAGGTAACGCTGGCCCACCCCCGGCGTCTGGGTAAGCATGGCCTTGGACACCGAGGCGGCTTCATAGAACCACGACGCTCGTTCGTCGAACTGATCCCAATTCGGTGCGCGTTGGTTGGTGCTTACATTGAGGGCGTTCTTCCATTTCGTGCCTGGCCAGAAAGCCGGTTCGAAACGCTTGGCATAGTTGTTGGCCTTGGCCATGGCCTGGCCGAGCACGGCGCCTTTTTCAAGCGCCGTCTTTTGAGCCGCATCAGGCGCAAACGGTTTGCCCTTCTCGATACCGAGAAAACGCAGGTGCTCCATCATGAAACGATCACGCTCCTCCACCACTTCCTGCTGCACCAACTGATCGATGCTCTTCCAGTAATCCATGCCAGTGCGTGGGGTCTGGCTCCAGGGCTGCTCGCCGGCCGGAACCACGGGCCAAGGCTCGCCAGGCTTGCCGTCGTTGTAGAGTGCGGTGCTGATCTGCGGCACCAGGGTCCTGACCGCTTCGTCCTTGTCCTTGCCCAACAGGCGGACGCCGAAAAACACGATGTTGGACTTTGCCTGCACCACGAAGTAACCCTCGGGGGCGACCTTTTCCTGCCCCGGCGGCAGCAGCAGATACTTGCCGCCCTGGCCTTTGTCCGGGCCCACCACGCCCAGGTCCTCCAGCACGCGCTGGTGCACATCCATCACCATGCCCGCCATCAGGCCCTTGGGCAGCGTCAGCACCAGCGGGCCGGTCCTGGACAGGTCGGCGAAGGTCCCGATATAGGGCGTGGTGTAGTTGGGCGTGAGGATGCCCTGCTTCTGTTTTTGGGTGATGTAGGACACCAACTGACCGTCACGCACCTTGAAGACGTTGTTCTGGGCGTTCTTCCATTCGATCATCCCGGCCACAGGAATACCCCACAGGTAGGCCTCGGTGGCCCGCATCACGTCCATCTCGCCCAGCAACCGGGTCATGGTGGCCTGCGTGGGATAGCCACTTTCGAATTGCAGTGGGCCCATCGCGGAGTCCACACCTTGCGCTTTGCCCGCCAACGCGGGAACAGACAGGGCCAACGTCGAACAGGCGATCAGCGAAGCGAGCAGGTTTCTGGCGAACGTCATAGCGGGTAGTCCCTGTATTTTTATTGGAGTCGAAGACGCAAATGAACGGTGACGACTCTGGCGCCGAACAGACTCGGGTTTGATCCCCTGATTGGGGGGAATCCGCCTCGCAATGGGCGAACGGCTCAACCGACCATGCCCAGCAGCTTGGCCTGGGCAATGGCCTGGGTCCGGCGAGAGACCCCAAGCTTGGTGTTGATCTTTTGCGCGTGGCTCTTGACGGTGTGCAGCGACAAATGCAGCCCTTCGGCGATTTCCCGATTGGACAATCCCTGGGCAATCATCTCCAGGACCGTGCGTTCACGACGGCTGAGCCTGACATCGCCGGGAGTCGTCATGGATGGCTGGCCGAGTACCGTCAGCCCCTGATTCTGCGAGCTGAAACTTCGTTCGATGCCGCTCAAACCCAATCGGCGCGACAGCCTCAAGCCTTCCATCAAGGCATGCCCGGCGTTCTTGCGTTGTCCGCAGAGATCAAAGGCTTGTGCAAGGCATAGCCACAGCTTGCACGCCAATGGCCAGCACCCCTGCGATTGCGCCCGCTGGAGCATGTCATCCAGGGGTTCATTGACGTCTCGGCCCGCGGCCAGGCGAGCCTGCAAAAGCTGCAACTGCATGCGCGGCAACAGCTCCGGGTGGCCCATAGGCGTCCTGCCCTGATACAACGCCAGGCATTGGCTCAATGCCCGCTCTGCCTTGGCAGGTTGCCCCTGGGTCAGCCAGAGTTTTGCGTAAGCCAGCGTCAACCGGCACTCATACACCGGCTCGGAAATTCGTTGCACCTGCAGCACGCGCGTTGCGTTGGCCAGATGAGCGAACGCCGCTCCCGGGTCATTCCTTTCACACGCCAGCCCGGCAAGCCCTACATAGCCCTCAAGTGCCCAAGGATCCCGGCACTCCAGACTGACCTCAAGTGCGGACTGAAAGTAACGTACCGCCTCTTCGTCACGCCCCAAATGCTCCAGAATCGCCGCTCGGCGCAAGCGGGTTCGGCCGACCAGCCAATCAGCCGCGTCCGTCGGCCCGACCTCGAGCTCGTGTTGCAAATGTTCAAGCAGCGTATCGGCGCGCGTGAGTTCGCCGCGCATCTCCAGCACATTGCTGTGCTGCAACAGCAACAGCGCTTCCAGGGTCAGACTGCCCTGTCGACGCGCCGCCGCCACGGCGCTGCGGATGAGTTGCCGCGCCTGTTCGATGCGACCTTGACCCAATGCCCATTCGATCAGCGTGGCCTGAGCCAGCAAGCGCTGCACCCAGTCCTCCTCCGCCAGGTGTTCCAGGGCATGTTGCAGATCCTCGTCGGGCGTTCGGGCCTGCGCGCGATAACAGGCAATGGCGACAGTCAATACTTGCCACTGTGCCCATGAGCTGCGATGCCTCTGCCCATCAGGCTGCGGCAGGCTGCGCTCCAGGCGATCGATCCAGTCTTGAGCCTTCTCCAGCTGACCACCGAGCAACAGCGACCAGGCGAAAAGGACTGACAGCTCAGGCGAGCCGCCGTCCAGTAACGGTGCCGGCAACCGATCCAGCCAGTGCAGCACCCGCGCCAGCTCCCGGCCTTGCAGCAAGCGCTCCAGGCTGAGGCTCTGCAACAGGGACACCGCGACTTCGTGTTGCCCGGCCAGCAACGCATATTCGATGGCTTCCTGGGGCTGTTGCGCCGCAATGCACCACTGGCAAGCACGGTGCAACAAGGCTTTTCTTTGCTCCGGGAACAGACGTGCCGCGAGTAGCCGGGCAACCGCTGGTTGCACGCAGTAGCGCTCAGCTTGCCGGTCCGGCGCGTCGATCAACAGCCCGGTCTCCTGCAACTGTCTTATGACACGACCGCTATCGACGGCCCCGAGCAAATGCCCGCAAAGGGCAGCATCGAAGCTCGGCAAACAGGCCAATGTGCTAAGCCACTCGCGCCACTGGGAGGACAGACCATCGAGTACCTCACTCTCCAGGTAACGCTCGATCAGCAAGTCGTTGCGGGCGAATTCAAAGCTCGACCCGTGCGATTGACCCAGCAGCTGCATCCTCACGCCCGCGTACCAGCCGCCCGTGGAGTTCAGCAATTGCCGGGCAGTGGCCGGCGCGAGTGGCAACGCTTCATGATCCAGCACCTCATCCAGTTCGGCATTCGTCAACGCCAGCTCGCGAGGCCCCAGCTCCAGCAGTTTTCTTTCCAGCAGCAATCGCATCAGTTGGCAGTTCGGGCGCCGCCGGCTGGCGATCCACCACTGCACCCGGTGCGAGGAAGACAACAGGAGCGTGTTCAGTAGGCTATCGAGCGCGTTGTCGGGCGAGCGCGGGTAATCGTCGAGCATCAGCCACAAGGGTGTTACCTGTTGCTCAAGGCAGGTTTGTATGCCCGTTAGGTCGGATTGCGCGGCGCCCAGTTGCGCTGCCAATGCGTCAAGCAACCCGCTTGCACCGACAGACTGCCCTTTCAGATCCAGCCAAAGCAGACGCATGTTCGGCGGGCAGTGCCGGGCGCATTCGCGCAGCAAAAAGGTTTTGCCACTGCCTGCCGGAGCACAAAGCAGGCGCACCCGACATTGGCTGTCGAGCAACACCTGGCGAAGTCGAGGGCGCGGCACAATGGCCAGTGAACAGAGTGGTGCAGTGCCCGGTTTGTTGTTGGTTTTGGCCAGGGACATGGGAAGCGCTCGAATCTTGGGTTCGATCAAGCCTAACGGGGCGAACACCCGGGGATGACCCCCTCGATGGGGGATGCCGGGTGATCGAGTGACGTTAAAAAAGAGCGGCCCGCAGGCCGCCCGAAAACGTGAAGAAACACCGTCGCAGCGATCAGAAGTTCACGCCAAAGCTCAATGCGGCAAAGTCGCGATCCACCGAGGTATTGAAGTCGCCGCCAAAGAAGTTGGTGTAGGACAGGCTCGCACTGTAGGTGTTGCGATACAGCGCATCGAGCCCCAGGCTGATGGCCTTGGTGCCCTCGGTGAACTGACCGTTGGGCCCATAGCCTTCAACATCGTGGGACCAGGCAATGTTCGGCTTCAGGTTGATCCCGGCAAAGACGTTGTTGTAGTCCCAGATGGCCCGGGCGCGGTACCCCCAGGAGGTGCTGGTCACGTAACCGTCGTCCTTGCAGAAGCGGGTCAGGTTTTTGCCGTTGGCCCCCACCGTACCCAGGTTGAGCTGGCGACAGGTATCGATCGTACCGCCGGCACTGGCCGGCAGCGGCCCCTGCCCAAAGACCGGGTCACGGCCATAGCGCACATCGGAACTGTTCTCCAGCCCACCCACATGCACGACGCCCACTTCACCTACCAGCGTCAGGCGGTCGGCGCCCATGACCTGATCGAAAAAGTGCGTCAGCGTGCTTTGGAACTGGGTGATTTCCTTGCGGCGATAGCCATGCAGGTCCTCGCCGGGCGTAGCGTCCAGCAGCGATGCGTTGGGCAGCACCGGGCCACCCAGCGGGCCGACCGCGGCAAACAGGATGTCCTGGGTGTTCAATTGCACCGGCGCATTGGGTCGGTAGCTGACTTCACCGGCCCAGGCGGTGCCGGTCGGCAGCGTCGTGGAGAAACTCAAGCCGTAGAGATGGATATCCTCCGGGTACTCGATGAAGTATTGCGAATTGGCCGCGACGGCAATCGGCTGCAAGGCGGCAGCAGGTCCGGTCAACACCGCCCGGGCCCTGTTGTAGACCTGCTGGTTGGCCGCCGTGGCACTGAAGAACGGCAAGCGGCTGTGGTAATTCATGTAGTAGCCGCCGAACTCGGTGTCGAGTGCGTCCGACATGTAGCGCAAGGCCACACCGAACTGGCCGCTGTCTCGCGCATCCCGATCCGCGCCACGGGGAACCTTGACACCTTCCTGATCGATATCGGCGCCGAAAACGTTCTGCAAGGCCGCCACCCCGCCCGCCGGAAGCGCCGAGCGCGGCGACAGTACACGAAGGTTATTGTCGCAGCCATCGGCCACCACATCCGGCTGGGAGAAAAAGGTCCCGCAGTTGTCGATGACCGTCTGATCCCACTCAAGCTGATAGAAGGCTTCGGCTGCCAGGTTTTCGGTCAGGGTCTGGGAAACATAGAACATGTTGACCGGAATCAGGCCTTCCTTGATTTCCGCACCGGGGCGACGGAACGCGGCCGCATCGATCGGGTTGATCGAGTTGATGCCGTTCTGGATGAAGGTGCTTTCACCCCAACTCACCACTTGCTTGCCCAGACGCACGGAGCCTGGCTGCTCGGCGATCTGGTAGTTGTGATAGACGAACGCATCGAGAAGCTGCGTACCGGACGATTTGGCGCCCTCCTTTCGTCCATTGTCATCGATGTCCTTGAACGGACGGCTTTCGTCCTTGAGTTCGAAGTCGTACCAATATTTGCCGCGCATGAAAACGCCGGTGTCGCCGTACTTGAGCTCGAGGTCGTGAATGCCTTTGAAGATCTTGGAAAAGGTTTTGTTTTTTTCGAAGTTCAAATGCCCGTCATCGGAGGTCTGCGCCAGACCATTGCCGCCATTGTTGCCGCCGATCAGGTCCTGATCGGGGCTGCTGGTCGCCCAACTGGCACCAATGGACAACGAAGAGTCAAACGAACCGTCGATTTCGCCGATGTTGAAGGCAACAGCCTGTGCGTCTACGACACAGCCCAGTGCGATGGCGGCTGCCAGTGCTGTGCGCTGGAAAATCCAGCCCTTGTTGAGGTTATGCATGCGGCTCCCCTATTGGTTTTTATTGTTGGCAGCCAACGCTAATTGCACCCTCTTGAACCCGGTAAGAGACAAAGTAGTGATTCGTAAATCTCATACCCTGGTATGAAAAAGCCAGGCCCCCCGTGCCAGAGCCCTGCGCTGATTTTCCCCCCGCCGCCGCCCCCCCATCCGGGGGACGTTCTACCCCGCGCATGATCGCTAGTTTGTGCTCAAGGCGAACGCCTTCGCCCGCATTGCCGGGCGCATTCAAGCAAGTCCGTCCCACACATGCTCGCCGAGGAAAGACTCATGACTCCAATAACAACCTGGCTAAAAGCCGGGGCTCTGTCCCTCACTGCACTCTCAGGCGCAGTCCTGGCCGCCGTTCCCGCCGATGAAGCCGCCCAGTTGGGCAAGACCCTGACCCCGGTAGGTGCCCAACAGGCCGCCAACGCCGATGGCAGCATTCCGGCATGGACCGGAGGGCTCGGCAAAACCGCCGCCGCGGTCGACGCCAATGGCTTCCTCGGCAACCCCTTTGCCAACGAGAAGCCGTTGTTCACCATTACCAAGGCGAACATGGCGCAGTACAAGGACAAGCTGACGCCGGGTCAGATCGAGATGTTCACGCGCTACGGCGACAGCTACAAGATGCCGGTTTACCCGACCCATCGTACGGCCGCCCTGCCCGACTCGGTGTATGCCGCGGCGAAGAAAAACGCCACCACCACGCAACTGGTCGAAGGCGGCAACGGCCTGCAGAACTTCGACACCGCCATCCCTTTTCCCATTCCCAAGACCGGCGTGGAAGTGGCCTGGAACCATATCACCCGTTACCGCGGCGGCAGCTTCCGCCGGGTCATCGCCCAGGCCACACCGCAAACCAACGGCAGCGGCACGCTGGTGACGTTCCAGGATCAGTTCACCTTCCGCACCCAGCTCAAGGACTACAATCCGGCGGAGCCGAGCAACGTGATGTTCTATTTCACCCAGCGCGTACTGCAGCCGGCACGCCTGTCGGGTGACGTGCTGCTGGTGCATGAGACGATCGATCAGGTCAAGGAACCGCGCATGGCCTGGATGTACAGCGCCGGACAGCGCCGGGTTCGCCGTGCTCCGCAGGTGTCCTATGACGGTCCAGGCGTGGCCACCGATGGCCTGCGCACTTCCGATAACTACGACATGTTCAACGGTGCACCGGACCGCTACGACTGGAAGTTGATCGGCAAGAAGGAAATCTACATTCCTTACAACAGCTTCGCGCTGGCCTCGACCCAACTCAAATACAGCGACATCCTCAAGCCCGGCCATATCAACCAGGACCTGGCGCGTTATGAACTGCACCGTGTCTGGGAAGTCGAGGCGACCCTCAAGCCCGGTGAGCGCCATATCTATGCCAAGCGTCATTTCTACTTCGACGAGGACACCTGGCAGGCTGCCGAGATCGATCACTACGATGGCCGCGGCATGCTCTGGCGCGTCGCCGAAGCCCATGAAATGCAGATGTACGACCATCAGGTTCCGTACTATGCCCTGGAAACCCTGTATGACCTGCAATCGGGTCGCTACCTGGCGCTGGGCATGACCAACGAGGAGAAGCGTTTCTATGACTTCGACTTCCAGGCATCCACCGCTGACTACAGCCCTGCTGCACTTCGCTCGGCCGGGGTGAAGTAGAGGCCAGCGACGCGGCAAGCTGTGCTCCTGCAGGCCCACGACACCCCCACCTGTTGGGTGTGTCCCCCCCAATCCGTAGGAGCCAGGCTTGCCGGCGAAGGCGTTGTCATGGCCGGCGCTTGACGCGGGGCCGCCTTCGCGGGCGAGCCTCGCTCGTACAGCACCCACCTGCTGGGTGCGTCTCCCCCCAATCCGTAGGAGCCAGGCTTGCCGGCGAAGGCGTTGTCATGGCCGGCGCATGACACGAGGCCGCCTTCGCGGGCGAGCCTCGCTCCTACAGCGCCCACCTGCTGGGTGCGTCTCCCCCCCAATCCGTAGGAGCCAGGCTTGCCGGCGAAGGCATTTTCACGGCCGGTGCATGACGCGAGGTTGCCTTCGCCGGCAAGCCTGGCTCCTACAAGGCGATGGCGTTTTCATGGGCCGGCGCATGACGCGAGACTGCCTTCGCCGGCAAGCCTGGCTCCTACAAGGCGAAGGCGTTTTCAATGCCGCCGCAGGACGCATGGACGCCATCGCGAGCAGGCTCGCTCCCACAATGGTCCTGCGTCGTACATGGAGGTTTGGGGCCGCCACAAATCTGTAGGAGCCAGGCTTGCCGGCGAAAGCGTTTTCAGGGCCGACGCATGATACGAGGCCGCCTTCGCCGGCAAGCCTGGCTCCTACAGGGCGAAGGCGTTTTCATGGTCGGTGCGTGACGCGCGGCCGCCTTCGCCAGCAAGCCTGGCTCCTACGGGGCGAAGGCGTTTTCATGGACTCGTGGCTCGTTTCAATCCACCCGGCGAATGGCTGGCGGTGCCCATTCACCCTTGAAGATCGCAGGGTCGGTCGCGCGGTAGGCCCGCAGAATCAGCTGAAAAGGTCCATCGGGACTCGGCAGCCAATTGGTTTCATGCCCTTGCGGAACCTCGCGCTGGATGTAGACGTCCAGCGAACCGTCGGCGTTGTATTTGAGCGTCTTGTCCACGCTGTTGACGGTCCAGCGCTGTATCGGGTTGGGATAGAACAGCCGCTCGGGAAGCCGGTAGATGGTCAGCCCCCAGTAAGCCTGCACCGCCGGGAAAGCACCTTTGTCAAAATGCAGGACATAGCGCCTGTCGCCCTTGAGCGGTTGCCCCTCTGTGTCGGCAATTCCAGCCATCGCCGCGTACTCGTCGGCGGTGTTGGAATAGATGCCCCGATGGGCAACCCCGGCGCGTTGCAAATAGTCATGACCGAAGGCGCCTACCGGCTGATCCAACTGCGGCACACCCCAGCCATTGACCACTTTGGTTCGCGCCGTGGCCGAACGGTCCTGGACCAGTTGCCAGCCGTCGACGACGGCTTTTTGCAAGGCTTCACGGGTGGCCGAATCGAGTTTCTCCGGATCGAAATCCAGGCCCGGACCTACCCCGATTCGACGAAATTGAGCCCACAGTGCTTCTTCTCCGGGGCGCGGACCGGCGTCTGCCATGGCACGGTTGAGCACGCGGAAAAATTCCAGCGATGTCGACAACGCCTGTTCCTCCTGGGGCACCGCGCGACGTGGGTCGTCGGCGGGCAACTCGGCAGCCTTCCAGTCTGTCCTGGCCTTGTAGGCCGATAATGGCTCGAGACTGAACTGCTGCTGCACCACCCGTGTGCGTTTCGCCAGATCGTCGCGGTCTTCGAAGAAAGTACGCAGCAGGATAAAACCGTTGTGGGTGTCGACCGGTACAGCGGTGACGCCCTTGGGCAAGGTCCCCTTCCAGCCGGGTCCGACCAGGGCATAGTCGCCGGGCCCGTTACCCACCGAACGCCTGGAGATATTGGCCACGGTCTCGGTGTATCCATCGGTCACCTGAGCGGTCCAGTAGCGCATGCCCTGAGTGTCGGGGACATGCAGGATGATCGGCTCCCTGCTCAAATCCAGGCAGGCCTGCGAGTACAGCAGATCGCCATTGGGCGTCACGAACAAACGGTACTGATCATCGGCCGGTGCCGGCTCGTGGCGAAAGCTGTTCAGCGCGGCATGATGGCGGAAGTCCGGATCCAGCAGGCGCGAACACACGCGATAGTTCTCGACCGCAGGCCAACCATAAATGTAGGCCTGGACACCCAGCGAGTAGGCGTCCAGCTGGCGGGCACGGTACATCACCTTCATCGCCGGGGTTTCGCCGGGCTCGACTCGGTCGGCCCGAATGCTGTCGACTGGCGGCGGCTGGATACTCTGCGGGGAGATGGCGGCTAATGCGGTCGTGCTCATGAGGGCCAGCGTGAACACACCCGGATGCAGCGAATGGCGCATAGGTATTTCCTTTTTCATGATTGCGTGGGAAGCAAAAAAAAGCGGAACACCGGGTTCGCCGATGCTCCGCCAAAAACCGGCGCAGTACTGAGGGTTACTGCGCCAGGTAGCCGCCGTCGACCACCAGGTCGGAACCGGTCATGTAGCTGGAATCGTCCGAGGCCAGGAACAGCGCGGCCTTGGCAATTTCGTAAGGTTCGGCGAGGCGCCCCAGTGGAATACGCTGTTGCAGGTACGCCTGGAACTGCTGGGCCGCGTCATCGCCAATATTCTGCAAACCGCCACTGATCATCGCTGTCGCGACATAGCCGGGGCACAGGTTGTTGATGCGGATTCCATATCCCTGGCGAGCGCAGTGAGCGGCGGCGGCACGGGTGAAGATCCGTACGCCACCCTTGCTCGCGTTGTAGGACGGCACCATGGGTTCGCCGATGATGCCTTCGATCGAGGCCACGTTGATGATCGAGCCGCCATGGCCTTTCATGGCGGCGATGGCTTGCTGGGTGCCGAGAAAGACACCGTCCAGGTTGATCGCGTTGGTCTTGCGCCACTGCGCCAGGGTCAATTGCTCGACGTTGGCAAGGATGGCGATGCCGGCGTTGTTGACCAACACATCGAGCCGCCCCCAGCGCTCGATCACCGCGTCCATTGCCTGCTGCCATTGCTCTTCGCTGCTGGCATCGTGGCAAAAGAACGCGGCGCTCAAGCCCTCTTCCTGCAAGCGTGCGACAGCCTGCGCACCTCGGGTTTCATCGATATCGGTCAACAGGACTTTGGCGCCTTCGCGCAAGTAAGCCTCGGCAATCGCCAGGCCAATGCCATTGGCGGCGCCCGTGACCAGGCACACCTTTTCAAGCAAACGAGTCATTGCACATCTCCCGGAAAAATTGAATCAGCAGGCGCTGGCGCCACCGTCGATCACGATTTCGCTGCCGGTGCTCCAGCGCGAAGCGCTTGAAGCCAGGAACAGCACCGCGCTGGACACATCCTCAGGCTGCCCGTAGCCGATAGGATGCAGGGACTCGATGTAGGCATCGGCCGTTGCTTCATCCGGTGCGAGGCCGGTGGCAGCGAAACCGCGCACGACATTGGCGCCCATGTCGGTCTTGACGATGGCCGGGTGAATCGAATTGACGCGAATGCCATAACCCAGTCGCGCAAACTCCACCGCGGCCGATTTGGTCATCAAGCGTACGGCCCCCTTGGACGAGCAATAACCGCCCAACGCCGGCATACCGACCAGCCCGGCCACGGAAGACAAGTTGATGATCGAACCGCCCTTGCCCGCCGAACCCTGCGGACGCATGGCCCGCGCCGCATGCTTGATCCCCAGGAATACACCGGTGACATTGATCTCCTGCATCTGGCGGAAGTCCTCGACACTGGCTTCGGTGAACAGCGCGACCTTCTCGATGCCGGCGTTGTTGACCAGCACATCCAACCCGCCAAAGGCCTCGACCGTCGCCTTTACCACCTGTTCCCAGTGCTGCTCGTTGGTGACGTCATGCCCCAGTGCCAGCGCTTCGCCGCCGAATGCGCGAATGCGCTCGGCGACCGCCTCGGCCTCGGCCATCAAGACATCGCTGACCATCACCCTGGCCCCGGCCTTGGCCAGGGTCTCGGCGGTTTCGGCACCCAGGCCCCGCGCGCCGCCGGTGACGAGGGCGACCTTGCCCTCCAGGGCAAAGCTTTTGAATACAGTGTTCATAATCGACTCTCTTGTTTTGGGTCACGCCGGATGCCGGCGCAGGAAATCCACGAACAGCCAGGCGAACAACACATCCCCGAGCGCCAGCGCCGGCAGCGGCCAACTGATATGCCCGGCCAGCCAGTGGCTATAAATGGCGATCACCACCAGGCACTTGCCCAGCACACCCAGACCGACATAGGGCCGAAAGCGTGCCGGTGAACGGGCAACGCACAGGTAAGCGACACCGAACGTGGCAATCAGCATCAACCCCAGGTCACGCAGGGCGAAATTGCTGCCGGTAGGTTCATTGAGTTGCAGCAAGGGGCTCAGCCAGGGGTTGAGCAACAGCAGGCCCAGGACCACCGCCCAGTTGAACAGTGCAGCGGAACCAAACAGCCAGCGAGCGTGAATCAGCATGCCTGGCCCTCCTTCGCGCCGACCTTGAACGGTGCCAGCAAGATCCGTGGCGACGGCAACAACAGGCCGCTGCCGGACTTGTAGTGCGCCCAGCCGGGATGGCGCGACAGCGAAGCATCCTTGGCCAGCATGCGCGGCAGAAACAGACCGACCCAGCACCACAGCACCACCACCCAGCCCAGCCAATGCGCAGCCAGCACCGCGTAGGTGCCATAGATCATGATTTCGCCGAGGTAGTTGGGATTGCGGGTGTAGGCAAACACACCGTCGGTGATCAGCCCTTTGCGCAGTTTGAGGATGAAGTTCTTTTGCAGGTCGGCGGCGACCATCAGCACCACGCCCAGGGTGTGCACGGCAATGCAGGCCGCCAACAACGGATAGCCAGGCTCGATATGCCGCGAGATGAACAGATACGGCAACGCCCAGTACCAGGCAATCAGGCCCAGGTACAACACCGCCGTACCGGCCAGGGTGATGCGCCGATCGAAATTGGCATCGCGGCACGTCGCATCCTTGATCAACCAGCAATAGCCATAGACGCCATGCAAGCCCAGGTAGACCCAGGCGCCGAAGGTGAAGTTATCGAAATGACACATCATCGCGAAGATGATGAAACCGGTAATCACCTTGTGCGTATTGACGGCCCAGGCCATTTTCAGGGGCCGGGGACCGCCACCCAGATCTTCCGTCAGATAGGTCGTGATGCGTTGCGCATGCCGCACCCAGGCAGGGGCCGGTTGTGCAGCAGAAATGCTGGAGCGGGTCATTATTGTTCTCCATGGGCACACAGTCGTCCGCAGCCCGGTACGCGGCCTGTGCAGCGCACGACCGACCTGCGGACAGGCAAACAGGGTTACGCAGGCAACGCGCTGCAGAAGCCCAATTCGTGGAAGCGCTCGATCAGCTCACGGTGACCGAAGGCCTTGGCCGGCGACTGAAAGCCGTTGTTCTTCAACAGGCCATCGAGCAGGCGCTGTGCCCCTTCGGCGCAGATCTCGCCCGTCCAGGTATAGGCAGCGGAGAGGTTCATCACGTAACTGGTGGTGACCCGACGGCCCTGGCCGTGGCAGACGATCACACCGCGCTGCACATCGACCGAGTCCTTGGGTGGCTCGCCGCTGTCCATCTGGTCGCCCATGGCATTGGTGAAGGCTTCGCGCTGTTGCTGGTTCATGCCCGGTGCGGCGGCGTTGAAGGCTTTGATCGCCTGGATCACCGGGCCGATCATGTGTTCGCCGACGGCGGTGAGCACCTTGCAATTGCGCACGCGCGGATCGTTCTTGAACCATACCGGTTCGCACGCACCGCCCCACGGGTGGGCACTGAGCATGGCATTGCGATACGGAACGGCCACCTGATAGGCCACGTCGTTTGGCCATGCCTTGTATTCGTTCTGCTCCAGGTAGTACTGCGACACGTCGTTGCACACCATGCGCAGGAACGACTTGGTCGAGGCCTCGGACGGTAGGCCGTTGTCGATCTGGTAGCAGATATCCAGGCTGTCGACTTCCGGATTTTCCAGCACCACCTCGGCGGCCATGGAGCCGGCCGCCCACATGAAGGAGTTGGCCGGGCACAACAGCAGGCCTTTGGCGGCAAACGCCTGACCGTACTTTTCACCGATGGCGATCGTCCAGTCCTGTTCACCGGTGGTATCCAGGTAGTGGCAGCCCGCTTCCAGGCATGCCTCGACCACCGGCCAGGCGATCTGCATGAAAGGCCCGGCGACGTTGATGACCACATCGACGTCGGCGAACAGCGGCAGCAACTCTTCTACGGTGTTGTTGGCCGTGACGATGGCGGCGTCGACGACCTGGCCATGGCGCTCTTCGACGATAGCCAGTGCAGCTTCCAGCCGTTCACGGGTGCGGCCGGCCATGTAAAACGGGATGTTGCGCCGGGCCAGGGATTCGGCAACCAGTTTGCCGGTGTAACCGCTGGCGCCATAGATCAGTACCTTGCGAGCTGCGGACATGGTGATTCCTCTTGTTATTGGTCTGGGGGGGAGTCAGCGGACTTCGTGATGTACACAGGCCGGCTGTTGTTCAAACGCTTCGAGCAGGAATCGATCCTGGGGTTTTTCCGAGGCGGTCTTGGGGATTTGCGCCAGCACCTGCAAGTAGCTCGGTACGAAGTTGGCTTCGAGCTTCTGGCGGCAGACGCGATAGATGTGTTGCGGATCGAAGCTTTCCAGATCCTTGGGCACCACCGCTGCGACGACGTCCTTTTCACCCGGCACACCGCTGGCCGCAGCAACGCCGTAGACATAGACGTCGTCGACTTCCGGACATTCGGCGATGGCCTTCTCGATGAAAGCGCTGTTGATGAAGTCGCCGTTACGGCGGATGCCACTGCCTTTGCGGTACTGGAAAAACAGCCAACCCTCGGCGTCTTCCACCACCACATCGCCCATGTGCAGCCAGCCGCCCTGGCACTTCTTCGCCGAGGCTTGCGGGTTGTTGAAATACTCGACTTTGTAGGCGCTGCCATCGACAGGCTGGAACAACAGCTCGCCCGGTGTACCCGGCGCACAGTCCTGCCCTTGTTCATCGATGATGCGGTAACGCAGGTTGGGCACTGCCTTGCCGATGCTGCCGACCGGGCCATGGCCAATCGGCTTGATCGTCAGCCCCCCTTCGGCCGCACCGTAAAACTCCAGCATCTGCACACCGAAGCGCTGCTCGAAGTCACTCCAGATTGCCTTGGGCATGCCGGCGGAAATCACGAAACGAACCGGGTTGTCGGCATCATCCGCACGCTTTGGCTCGGCATACAGCGCGGTGGTCATGCCCCCGAGCAAGGTGAAGCTGGTGCAGCCGAAACGCCGGGTAATGTCCCAGAGCCTGGACTTGGTGAAACGACGGGACAGGACACAGGACAACCCCAGTGCCAACGACGCGCCGAGCGTGACCAACTGGGCGTTGGCGTGTGTCAGCGACAGCCCCGAATACGGCTTGTCATCGGTGCGATAGCCGAAGACACGATCGGTGATCAGCGCGGTTTCGCAATAGCGCTTGTGCGTCATGACGATCCCTTTCGGGTCGCCTGTGGTGCCGGAGGTGAAGATCAACTGCATGGGCGAGTCAGCGCCCAGCTCCGCCAACGGGTGCTCCTCGTCCCCGATCGGCAGTGCATCGGCATACCGGGTCACGCCCGGTGCATCCAGCACGCCCGGATCGCATTCATCGGTCGGCAATCCGACGATCCACCGCGTGTGCTGCAACTGATCGCGCACCGCCAACAGGTTGCCCAGCGCATAGTCGGCGGCAATCACGCCCTTGCACTGTGCGTTGTCGAGGAAGAACGCCAGTTTGTCGCCCTTGGCGCGTGGGTCGATCGGCACGAACACGGTACCGGTGATCGCCGCTGCCACCATCGCATCGACAAATTGCACGTGGTTGGCCATCAGCAGCGCGAAGCAATCGCCCGGCTGTAAACCGAGTCGGGTCAGGCCCCAGGCCAGGCGATGGCCGTTGCACCACAGTTCGCGGTACGTGCGGGTCTCGACCGGGCTCTTGTTGCCGTTTTCAACGGTAAGCACCTCGACGTCCGGTTTGCTCAAGGCGCGGTTGCCGATCAGGCCGGCAAAGTTCAAATCGCTATGGACACTCATTTCAAGTCTTCCCGTACCAGCAAACTCACCACTGTCGCAGCCGCGTCCAGACCGATCGCACCGCCGCCGTTATGGGCCAGGCCGATGCGCGCGCCCTGTACTTGCCGGTCACCGGCACGCCCTTGCAATTGCTCGGTCAGTTCGACGATTTGCGCGCAACCGCTGGCGCCGACCGGATGGCCTTTGCGCAACAGGCCGCCGGACGTGTTGACCGGGATCCGGCCACCCAGGCGGGTCGCGCCGCTTTCCAGCAGGTGGATGCCTTCGCCCGGCAGGCAGAGGCCGAGGTACTCGTAGGCCATCAGCTCCGAGGGCGCCGAAGCATCGTGAAGCTCGACGCAGGACAGATCGCTCGGGCCGATGCCCGATGCTTCGTAAACCTGCCGCGCCGCCAGGGCACCGACACTGTCACCCGGTTGATCGAAGTCCCAGCCGGACACCAGGGCGGAGGCTGCGACCCGCACCGGATTTTTCAGGCCCAGCTCACGCGCCTTGCGCTCGCTGACCACAATGACGGCTGCCGCGCCATCACCAATCGGCGAACACATGGGCAATGTCAGCGGATCGACGATTGCGCGGGCCGCCAGCACCTGCTCGACACTCAGCACCTCGCGAAACTGCGCACGTGCATTGAGGCTGCCATGGAAGGAATTCTTGGCGGCGATCATGGCGAAGTGCTCGGCGGTGGAGCCGTACTGCTTCATGTGTTTCTTGGCCATCATCGCGTAGATGTCCATGAACACCGATCGCGTGCTGCCCGCGCCTTCGGCGACGAACGGCTCGCCTGCCGCTTCAGCCAGTTTCTTGATGACATTCACCGCGCCATCGGGGTCTTCCACATCCACGGCGCTGGAGAACGCCCCCAGACTGCGGGCCTTGTCTTCGTGGAAGAGCTTTTCATAGCCGCACACCAGGGCGATGTCGTAGTAACCGGCGCTGACCATGGCGCAGGCTTGTTGAAACGCGGTGGAGGACGACGCGCAGGCGTTTTCCACGTTGATCACCGGGATCTTGCCGATGCCCATGCCACGCAGGACCACCTCGCCACGAATCATTTCCTGACCGGTGACCACGCCCGCCGCGGCGTTGCCCATCCACGCCGCCTGCAGCTGCGCCTTGTCCAGGCCGGCATCATTGAGCGCGAGCTGGATCGCCTGCCCCGCCAGGCTCTTGAGTGTCTTGTCCAGGTGCTTGCCGAACGGCACCATGCCGACCCCGGCGATATATGCATTCATCTTCATGCCAGGTTCCTCATAGCCTCGAAACCAGGGTGCCGCCCTTGATGGCGAGCATCTCGTTGCAACCGTCCTCGATCATCGAGGCACGGGCATCGCGCAACAGCTTTTCGACCGGATACTCGCGAGTCACGCCGTTGCCCCCGAACATCTGGATGGCTTGCGAAGCCACGTCGAAAGCGGTCTGGGTCGCGGTGATTTTCGCGGCGATAGAACCTTGCAGGGCCGGTTGCGGCGCGACATGGTTGAAGTAGATGGCGCGACGAGCCAGGGCACGGGAGGCCTCGACCCGGGTAAACATGTGGAACAGGCGATGGCGCACGTTCTGGTGCTGAATGATCGGCACGCCGCCCTGCTTGCGCTGATGCGCATAATCATGGGCATGCTCGTAGGCGGCCCGGGCCGTGCCCGTCCAGATCACCCCCATCAGGCCATTGGCCTCGGTCAGAATGCCCTGCTCGGCCTTGATGTAGTCTTCGGGGCCGGCGACCAGGTGATCCAGCGGCAGGCTGACATTGTCGAAATACAGCTCGCCTTGCGGCAGCGCGCGCTGGCCCATCTTGTCCAGCGGAGTGCCACGGCTGACCCCTTCGCTGTCCAGCGGCACCAGCACCACGCAACGCTTGTCGGTACCCGAACCGTCGTCGTAACCGCAGAACAGGATGCAGGTCTGGGCAATCGGGCCGTTGGAGACCCAGGCAGACTTCTGCCCGTTGATGACGATCCGCTCGCCCTGGATTCGGGCGTAGCAATTGAGCCGGCCATGGCTCACGCCGGGGTGGCGGGTATGGCCGCTGCTGTCGAGCATGTCCGAGCCATGATCGGGCTCGGTAATGCCCCAGCAACCGATGGGCTGGGCGGCATAACGTTCGATCAGGTCGTGACGGCCCATCAGATTGAGCACGATGCTGGGGATCATGGACGCCCCGAGCATCACGGCCAGGCCGCCATCGCCGTAGCCCAGTTCCTCGAACACCAGGCACATCAGGCGCGCCTGATCGGTGGGTGGCAAGGCCAGCATGTCGGCCAGCGTAATGCCCAGCTTGGAGAACTCCTCGAACACCTGCCACAGGGGCGAATCGGCGGCGATCACCTCGCCTGGCGTCATGTGATCCAATCGTTGGCCGATGGGGCGCATCACCTTGTTGGCGAAGCGCCGGGCGCTGAGCTGCATCGATGTTTCCAGCTCGTTGAGATCCGCATCAAGGCCTGTAGGCTCGAGCTCGGTGCGAAAGGCATACCCGGTCATTCTTGTTTTCTCCGGTCAGTGGCGGTGTGCAGTCACACCCGATGGTGTGGCTGTCGCGTTTGAGACGAGTTAGATACTATTCGCCGAACTTTGAGGGATTGACCCCCTCGATGGGGGATGACCGATGAATCCAGCAGCACCTATAAAAACAACAACCTCGCCCCTGCTGGCGACCAAGCTGATGCCGCCTCGCCGAGGCCGTGGCACCCTGCCCCGACCGCGCCTGGAGCACATGATCGAGCAGATCGCCGAGGCCAGCCTGACCGTGCTCAAGGCTCCACCGGGATTCGGCAAAAGCACACTGGCCAGCGCCTGGGCACAAGCGGCGCTGACGCGCGGCGCGCAGGTTGCCTGGTTGACGCTCGACGAAGCGGATGACAGCCCCGAACGCATGCTGTTGCACGTGGCCGCCGCCATTGCACGAAGCCAGGCGGGAGCCACCGAGCAGTCGCCGCTCAAGGATTTCGCGCTGCTGCCCGCCGAGCACCTGAGCACGCTGCTGCTCAATGACCTCGGACGCCGGGAACAGGACTGCTTCCTGTTTGTCGACGACTACCACTGCGCGCCCCCCGAAGCCTTCGCCGCCGCTTTCGACCAACTGATCCGCTACGCGCCGGATAACCTGCATCTGGTGTTCTGCGGCCGCAACGATCTGCCGCCGAGTCTCTATGCCCATCTTTACAGCGACGCTTGCCTGGAAGTGGATGCCAGTCAGTTGCGCTTTGACCTGGACGAAACCCGCGATCTGTTGCTGCGCTCCGGCCTGACTGACATCGATGCGGGCGAACTGCTTGACCTGCACCAGTCCACTCAGGGCTGGATCGCGGCCTTGCGCGCCAGTCTCCTGTCGATCCGCCAACGTCCCGGCGGCAGCGCCCGATTGCCCAAGAGCATTTCGGGCTTGCTCGATGAACTGCTCAAGCACTTGCCCGCGGCATTGGTCGAACAACTCGGCCGACTGGCCTGCGTCGACAAGTTCAACGCCGAACTGACGGCCCGCCTCACCGGCCACCCCGACGCCCGTGCCTTGATCGACGAACTGGACCGCTTGCAGTTGTTTCTCAACGGCCTGGACGACACGGGCGACTGGTTCAGCTTTCACCCGTTGTTCCGCGAGCACCTGAATCGGCGCCTGCAACCGCGGCAACTGAGCGATACCCTGGGTGTGGCCGCGCGCTGGTTCGCCGACCAGAATCTATGGGCAGACGCCGTACGCAGTGCACTGGCTGCCGGCGACAACGAGAGTGCCCAGCAATGGATTGCCCACTGTGCGATGGACCTGGTTGAACAAGGGGACTTCATGGTGCTGCTGGACTGGCAACGCCAGTTGCGCGATCACCTGCTGCAGAGCCCGCCGCAATTGAAACTGGCAATGGCCTGGGCTTCGGGCCTGGCGATGACACACAGCAACTCGTTTCACCTGCTCAGTGAAGTCGAGGCGGAACTCGCCACGTTAGGCCGTCTGCAAGAGAGCGATGCACTGTATTGGGAATGCCAGGCGCTGCACGCGATGCTCAAGGCCCTGAGCGATGACGGCGAGGCCGGCGGACAGCTTGCCCTTCGCTGCTTGCCGCACCTGGGCAATCGCCCGTGGATCTGCAACACCTTGCTCAACGTGGTGTGTTTCAGCCATCTGTGCGCCAGTCGCTGGGAAGCGTTTTACAGCCTCCCGCCGGTGATTTGCGAACCGCTGGAACGTAGCCGCTATCTGTTCAACAAGATCTATCGCCTGAGCCTGGTGGGATTTGGCGAGACCCTTCAGGGGCGTTTTTCACAAGCGGCGGTCATTCTGGAAGAGGCCCTGCGCCTGACCGCCCCGGCCAGCGGCCAGGGGCATTCGGTGCTGCGTGCCCTGCCCGCCAGTTTCCTCGCCGCCGTTCGTTATATGCAGGGACGTATGGACGAAGCGGCACAACTGAGCTTGGAGAATCTGGAGACCGCCAAGCTCGGCGGTTTCCTCGATTGCATCGCCAGCGCCTACGTGACGGCCAGCCGCCTGAGCAGCAGCCATGCCAGCCATCAGGGTGCCCGCTACTTTCTGGAAGACGGCGAACGCCTGGCGCAACATCGCCAATGGCCACGCCTGCAGGCCTTTCTGCTGCTGGAGCGCACGCGGTACAGCCTGATCGATCACAAACAGCATGAAGCGCTGGCCTGCGCCCAGCAGCTGGAACAATTGCTGGCCGATCATTCGTTGCTGGCGCAAGACGATTTCACCGATTACCACTACCTGTCCACACTGGCGGCACTGTGGTGTGAAACGGCCGAGTATTGCAGACCGGTGGATTTGACCCAGGCGCAAAGGCTCTGCCAGTGGGCAGCCGCGCACAACCAACGGCTCAAGCAGACCCGCCTGGCCGCCAGCCTGGCCCTGGTTTACTGGAAACGTCAGCAAAAAGAGAGCGCCGTGACGTATCTGCTCGAGGCCTGCCAACTGGTCGAGCACAGCGGCGCCTACCGCCTGCTGATGGACCTGCCTGCCGCCGACGGCTTGCAGCAACTCATCCAGCACGCCCTGCAAGACAAGCGCTTGAGCCAGGCCCGGCTTGCGCAGTTGCAACGCCTGCTGCCCGACACCGGCGATACAACGCAACAACCCGGCCAGGCCCGCACGGCCATCGCGTTGACGAGCAAGGAGCGCCATGTGCTGGAAATGGTCTCCCAGGGTAAATCCAACAAGGAAATGGCCAAGCTGCTGGGTATTACCCCTGAAACCATCAAGAGCCATATGAAGAACATCTTCAGCAAACTGCAGGTGGACAGCCGTGCGCAAGCTGCCGTGATCGCCAAGGCCAGTGGTTTGATTTAGGCAAGACATTCGGGACAACGACGCACCGCCGTCAGGCATCCAGTAACGGTCGGTTTTTATTCCGGGTAACTGGCATGGTTGAACTGGCTATCGTGAATCACGAGCCCATGTGGGAGCTGGCTCGCCAGCGAAAGCGGCCTTGAGTCAAGCAGTGCCTTTGAAAACGCCATCGCCGGCAAGCCGGCTCCCACAGGTTTTGTGTCGTCCACAAAATGAAGGTGGGTCACGATAAAGCATTTATCGTGAGGGCCAGCGGGTGCCCTTGTAGTACAACGAAACAACATCAGAAGAACTTGATCTCATAGCCGAATCGCGATGCCGCGCTGACGATATGCTGCCCCATGATCTGGCGCGCCGCCGAAGCATCGCGATCGATGAACGCCTGCACCAGCTCCTCATGTTCCCCGCGCGCCGCATGGGGAATGTTGCTGTACAGCGGACCTCGCCGTGCAAAGGTCATGGTGATCAATGCCCGCATCGGCTCCAGCACCGTGCGAATCATCGTCTCCAGATAGTCGTTGCCTGACGCTGCGGCGACAGCCCGATGAAAGTCCAGGTCGGCGTTGACAGTGTCCAGGGTCGGTTCGCCTTCGTAGTGCATTCGCAAGACGGCTTCCTGAATCGTTTTCAGCTTGCGGGGCGTCATGTTCGAGGCGGTCAGTGCGGCGGCCTGGCTTTCCAGCACGGCCCGCACCTCGAACATGTTGCGAATCGTATTGTCACCGTCCAGCAACGGCGCCGACTCGCGCTGGGGTAACGGTTCCGACGATTGCGTCACCTGCGAGACGAATACGCCCACGCCCTGTCGCGACTGGATCAACCCCTGCGCCCGCAGCGTCGCGATGCCCTCGCGCACGACATTCCGGCTGACACCGAAGTTTTGCGACAGAAACTGTTCGGTCGGCAAGCGATCTCCGGGGCGCAGTCGTCCGGAGGCAATCTCGTCGCTCAACGAACGGGCAATGTGCTCTGCAAGATGCGGTCGCCGTGCCACGGGTTGCACATTCATTTCACTCATGCTGATCACTCCTCCCACTTGTCTACTTAATCTACAGCAGAAGACTTGTTCACGTCAGTAACAACTGAAATTCCTCAATCACATCAATAATAAAAACGTTATTTATCAACTAGTTGAACAGATTATTGATCAAGCTACCAACGAACCCCAAGTTGTTCAGTTGAAGGACAACAGGACGTCATGTACGGTCATTTTCAACCTGACGCGGAAAATCCCCGCGCCACCGTTGCAACCTGCTTGAGGCGCCTCTTTATGAAAATTGCCAACATTGAAACCATCCCGCTTCGAATTCCATTCACGACAGGTGGACGGTCGGCCGGCGGGGTCTGGGGCCCCAAAGACCTGCAGATGGTCGATTCCCTCGTGGTTAAAGTCACCACCGATGACGGCATCGTCGGCTGGGGTGAAACCTTCGGCTTCACCGCGATTCCGGCGGTCAAAGTCGTGATCGACACCATCCTGGCGCCGGAACTGATCGGCAAGGACGTCTCGTGGCGCGAGAAACTGCAGGGCGATCTGCAGAAGAAATTCCACGTCTTCGGTCGTAGCGGCGCCTTCATTTATGGCCTGTCGGCGATTGATATCGCGCTGTGGGATATCGCCGGCAAAGCGGCCGGCAAACCGATCTACCAACTGCTGGGCGGCGGCGAAGCCACGTCGCTTGCGGCCTATGCCAGCCTGATCCGCTATGCCGACCCGGAACTCATGCGCATCAATGTGCAGCGCGCGGTCAACAGCGGCTTCAAGCATCTCAAGCTGCATGAAGTGGACATCGAGGTCATCCGCGCCGCGTGCGAAGCCGCAGGGCCCGGCGTGGAAATCACTCTCGACGTCAACGCCCCGTGGACGGTGCGCGAAGCGCTCGACATGACCGAGAAACTTCGCCCGTTGAACCTGCGCTGGATCGAAGAACCGGTGTGGCCACCAGAAGATTATTCAGGCCTGGCAAGGGTGCGCAGGCAAGGCGGCATTCCGGTCGCGGCCGGCGAGAACGCATCGACGCTCATGGACTTCCAGCACCTGCTTGAAGCCGGCGCGGTCGACTTCGTGCAGCCCAGCCCGGCCAAAATGGGCGGCATCACCGAACTGCAAAAGGTCTACGCGCTGGCCAACGCCCACGGCGTCACCGTGATGGTCCACGCCTTCTACGACGGCCCTGGCCTCTTGGCCGCGGTGCACGGCAGTGCGGCCCTGGGCGGCGCGAAGTCGCTGGTCGAATGGCGCTATTTCGATCTCGAAGCACAACTCTACGGCGACGCCATCATTCCGCGTAATGGCCGCATCGACGTACCCCAAGGGCCGGGGCTCGGCATCGAGCCGGATCAGGACGTCATCCTGGACTACCGCATCAAAATCTGACCGCACACCTATCAACGCAGATCGAAACCGACACGGCAGTCGTCGTGTCGACCTCGATCGACCATGGCGAAATTCCTGACAAGAACAAGTACGAGGATTGAGAACATGTTGGACAGAATCGTAGGACCCATTTTGCCCGTTGCCTTCGTGATCGCGCTGGGCTTCATTGCCGGCAAGCGCGGACGACTCACCCAATCGGACAGCCTGTTGATCAGCCGGTTGGTACTTGGCTGGATCTTCCCGGCGCTGCTGTTTGTCGGTATGGCGGGCACGCCCCGCGAGCAACTGCTGGACTTCAAATTCGTCCTGGCCACGTTCATCGGCATCATGGGTATGTACACGATTGCGCTGGTGATCGGCTGGTGGCGCCATCGCGATCTGAAGGTTGCGACGCTCAAGGGATTCGTCAACGGCTATCCCGACGCCGCCTTCATGGGCATCCCCATTCTGGCCACGATGTACGGACCGGGCAGCATCTATTCGGTGCTGGTACTGAACCTCGTGGCGAGCCTGGTGATGATCCCGCTGACCACCATGCTGCTCACCATCGCGGACGGAAAAGGCAATGGCGCCCAGGCGTTCGTGTCCAGCCTGACGGGGGCCGTGCGGCGCCCGCTGATGTGGGCACCGGCCCTGGGCATTGTCATCTCCCTGCTTCAGGTCAAGTTGCCGCCCATTGCTGCGGAGTCACTCACTCTCCTGGGCAAGGCCACGCCTGGCGTATCGCTGATGTGCCTGGGCCTGATCATGTCGTCGGAGAAGCTGAAAATGTCCGGCGAAGTGTGGACCAACCTTGGGCTCAAGCTGTTCATTCACCCTGCGTTGATGTTCGCCGCCACCGTTGTGCTGGGCGTCTATGGGCTTAACGCACAACAGATGATCCTGCTTTGCGCACTGCCGTCGGCGACGATCCCGGCGATGTTCGCCAACCAGACCGGCGCCTACCAGAGTGAAGCGGCGACATCCATCCTGGTCAGTACCGTGTTGTCGATCGTGACGTTTTCCGCTGCGATTTACCTGATCGATGGAGGGCTTGCTGCCGCCTGAGCATGTCCCGTCAATGGAGGCAAGGCGTGGAACGAGGCATTCGTGCCGAAGCACCACGCCCGGGACTGCGCCGATACCCGATCAGCCTGGCCGGCTCGCTCAAGAGGACGCCCTCTCAATTCCGGCGATACAACGCCAACAGGACTTCCAGTGGATGCCGTAGCTCTCGGCCGTCGAGGCGCTTGACCTGGCTGCGGCATGAATAGCCGGTAGCCAGTGGCTCTCCAGGTAAATCCTCAGCCACCATTTTCTGCCATGACTGATTGAATATGGTGCGGGACGTTGCCTGGTTTCGAGTCTCATGGCCGTAGGTTCCGGACATGCCGCAGCATCCTGTTGCTTCAATCGCCAACTCCAGGTTTGCGCGCTCAAAGACTTCAACCCATTGCCTACTGCTGGCGGGTGCGTTGGTTTTTTCGGTGCAATGCGCCAGTAGTCGATAGCTTCTGCGTTCGGCGCCTTGCGGCATTGGCGGGGCACAATCGAGCAACCATTCCTGAAGCAAATCAACGGCTGGCACCTTCGACTGGCCGGGCACCTTTTGATACTCCTGGCGATACACGAGGGTCATGGCCGGGTCCAGGCCCACCAGGCGCACGCCCGACTCACTCAGTGCCTGTAACTGACGCGTATTACGCAAGGCAGCCTTGTTGAACGCGGCAAGAAAACCTTGCACATGGAGTGGCTTGCCGTTCGGGCTGAACGGTGCAATGAAAACCCGATACCCCATTCGCGAGGCCAGTTCGATAAACGAAGCCAGTAAAGGCGTCTCGAAATACCGCGTGAATGCATCCTGAACGACGACAACACTGCGACTGATTTCAACGGGACTCAGCGCTGCCAATCGCTGTGGCGTAGCAGGCTCGACACGCCAACGCTTCAGAACAGCGTGCAAATCGAAGCGACTGAGCAGCGGACTGTCGACCATGCCTACTTTTTCCGCCAGCACACGCTTGAGCAATGGCGCGCCCATCAATGTGTTGTAAAGGCCGGGAATCCTGGCGAACCAGGGAATGCTGAACTCCAGCGAACCGATCAGGTAGTCACGCAATGGTCGCAGGTAGCGCCCGTGATAAAGCTCCAGGAAACGCGAGCGAAACTCGGGGACATTGACCTTGATCGGGCACTGGCCTGCGCAGGATTTGCAGGCGAGGCAACCCGCCATGGCGTCATAGACTTCGTGGGAAAAGTCGCTGGCTCCCAAGCGCCGGGCCCGACTGTTGCGCCAACGCTGTGGCAGGGTCTTGAGAAAGTGGCGGTTTTGCAATGACGCGGAAAGCACATCGACACCTGCGTTTCCTTGCAGGCGCAGCCATTCCCGTATCAGCGACGCTCGCCCTTTCGGCGAGTGCTGGCGCTGCCGCGTGGCCTTCCACGACGGGCACATGGCATCGTCCGGATCAAAGTTGTAGCAAGCGCCATTGCCGTTGCAATGCACCGCAGAGTCGTAGCTGCGCCAGACCCGCTCGTCAATCTGTCGATCAAGGTCGCCACGCATGATGGCCTCGTCGATTTTGATCAATGACTCGGCACTGCCCAGCGGCGTGGCAATTTTCCCGGGGTTCAATTGATTGTGCGGATCGAAGGCAGACTTCACCGCCTGCAAGGCGGGATAAAGCTCACCAAAAAATGCCGGGGCATACTCGGAGCGA
This sequence comes from Pseudomonas sp. NPDC089569, assembly GCF_050280625.1. NCBI lineage: Bacteria > Pseudomonadati > Pseudomonadota > Gammaproteobacteria > Pseudomonadales > Pseudomonadaceae > Pseudomonas > Pseudomonas sp. NPDC089569. The sequence continues at coordinate 121,801 of NZ_JBNNVQ010000005.1, read as the reverse complement.
ATGCCTTTGCCGTGCTCTCCCCAAAGCAGGCCGCCATAGCGCTGCGTGAGTCTGGCCACGCCATCGGAAATCGGACGAACCAGGGCTGCCTGCCGCGGATCCTTCATGTCCAGCGCCGGACGCACATGCAGCACTCCGGCGTCGACGTGCCCGAACATCCCGTACTGCAAACCATGGCCGTCGAGCAGCGCGCGAAACTCGGCAATGTAGTCCGCGAGATGTTCCGGTGGAACGGCGGTGTCCTCGACAAAGGGCTGGGGTCGAATCTCGCCCTGCACGTTCCCCAGCAAACCGACCGAACGCTTGCGCATCCCATAGACTCGCTTTACCGCCACCTCCCCCTCGGCCAGTGTATGCCCCAGACGCTCCACGGTTTTGTCCCTGCGCAAATGCTCGACGAACGCCGCTACCCGACCTTCGACTTGCGCCAGGTCATCCCCGCTGAACTCCACCAGGTTGATACCCAGTGTCGGTCGCTCGGGATCTTGCGGAAAATACTCGGCAACGCTGTGCCAAACGATATCCTTCATGGCCAACAGCAACACTTTGGAGTCGACGGTCTCGATCGACAGCGGCTTGTGCTCGAGCAAGGAACGCGCATCGCGCAATGCATCCATGAAACTGGCATAGCGCACATTCACCAGCACCGAATACTCCGGGATGGGCAGCACATTCAGCTCGGCCTGAACCACAAAGCCCAACGAGCCTTCAGCGCCACACATCACGCTGTTGAGGTTGAAACGCCCGTCATCACCGCGAATATGCGCCAGGTCATAGCCTGTCAGGCAGCGGTTGAGCCTGGGAAAGCGTGCCTCGATGAGATCGGCCTTGTCCGAGTGAATACCCCGGACCACCCGGTGCACCTCACCGACCCGATCGTCACGGGCACATTCACGCTCCAGTTCATCCTGCGCCAAAGGTCGGGAGTGAAGGTGTTCGCCACCCAGCAGAATACTGTGCAGCTCAAGCACATGGTCCCGGGTCTTGCCGTAGGTGCAACTGCCTTGGCCGCTGGCGTCGGTGTTGATCATTCCGCCAATGGTTGCCCGGTTGGATGTGGACAGCTCCGGGGCGAAGAACAGCCCGTGAGGCTTGAGCGCCGCATTGAGCTGGTCCTTGACGACACCCGCCTGGACCCGGACACGCCTGTTCGACGGGTCGATTTCCAGGATCCTGTTCATATGCCGGGAAAGGTCGACCACTATCCCGTCGGTCAGTGACTGACCGTTGGTGCCCGTCCCTCCTCCCCTGGCCGTCAGTTTTATCCCGCGATAGACCGGTGCGGCCATCAGCCGTGCCACGCAGGCAACATCCTGTTCATCCAGTGGAAAAACAACGGCTTGCGGCAAACGCTGATAAATCGAATTGTCCGTCGCCAACACGGTGCGACTGGCGTAATCGGTGCCGACCTCGCCACGGAATCCAGCGGCTTTCAAGGCAACAAGAAATTGACTGTAGTCAGGGGCGGTCAGGCCCGGTGGGAGCTGGGCAATCATGGAGGGGGCTCACGAAGACTGGGCGACAAAGCCACCCTCATCGGCACAAAGGGCCAATCATGCCGACAAGGGTGAGATCCGGTGGCGTTTCGACAGGTGTGCGCGTTACTCGCCGAGATAGGCTTTTTGCACTTGTTCGTTGTGCAACAAGTCATCGGCCTGTCCTTCCAGCGCAATGCGACCACCATCAATGACGTACGCACGCTGGCAAGTCTGGAGCGCGAGTTTCGCGTTCTGCTCCACCAGCAACAACGTGACCCCTCCCTTGACCACTTCACGGATGGTCTCGAATATTTTTTGCACAATGATCGGCGCAAGCCCCATGGACGGCTCGTCCAGCAACAGCAGTTTGGGTTTGCCCATCAGCGCCCTGGAGATTGCCAGCATTTGCTGTTCGCCCCCGGACATGGTGCCGGCAAGCTGGAACGCGCGCTCCTTGAGGCGCGGAAAAATACCGAACATGCGCTCGATATCGGCTTCGATGGCTGTCTTGCCGTCGGTCCGTGAAAAAGCCCCCATTTCCAGATTTTCATGGACCGTCAGCTTGGGAAAAATACCCCGCCCCTCAGGGACCAGCGCCAGGCCTTCGCGTATCAGGTCGAAGCTTTTGATCCTTGCGTGGGCCTTGCCATCAAAGGTGATTTGCCCTGCGGTCGGCGTCAGCAGTCCGGCGAGGGTCTTGAGGGTCGTGGTCTTGCCGGCACCGTTGGCACCGATCAAGGCGACCATCTCACCCTCACCCACATGAAAATCCAGCCCCTTGATGGCCTGGATGGCCCCGTAGGACACCTTGAGATCGTTTACCTGAAGGATATTTTTCATGCTCAAGCCACCGTCTCAGTGCCCAGATAAGCCTCGATCACCCGAGGGTCTTTTTGAACCTGCGCAGGCAGGCCGTCCGCGATTTTCTTGCCGAATTCCAGCACCGTAACGTGGTCGCACAGGCCCATGACCAGCTTCACGTCATGTTCGATCAGCAAAACGGTCTTGCCATCGCCCTTCATCTTGCACATCAACTGGCGCAAGCCTTCGGTCTCCGAAGCGTTCATGCCGGCTGCCGGTTCATCGAGGGCAACCAGCAACGGCTCGGTGGCCAGGGCCCGGGCAATTTCCAGGCGGCGCTGGTCGCCGTAGGAGAGGTTTTTGGCCAGCTCACCGGCAAAACGACCTATGCCGACATAGTCAAGCCAATAGCGTGCCGCTTCATGGATCTCGCGCTCCTCCCGGACGCAGCGACGGGTGCGCAAGATGGCACCGAACACGCCGCTTTTGGTCCGTACGTGTCGGCCGATCATGACGTTTTCCAGCGCCGTCATGTTGGGAAACAGGCGTATGTTCTGGAAGGTCCGCGAGATGCCGGCCTCGACCACTTTGTGCGGTTTGCTGATCCGCAGCGGCTTGCCGTTGAAGTCGACTTTGCCTTCCTCGGCGCGGTACAGGCCGGTCAGCACGTTGAACAGCGTCGTCTTGCCGGCGCCGTTAGGCCCCAGCAGACCACGGATTTCGCCACGCTTGATACTCAGGTCGATGCCATGCAGCGCCTGCAGCCCACCAAAGAATTTGCTGACTTTGCGCAGCTCAAGCAGTACGTCGCTCATACCTTATTCACCTCTTTGAGCCTGAACTCGGCTGTCGCGGGTTCCAGATGTTCAACACCGCTTTCGAGCACAGGGCCGGGTGCCACGGGCTCGCTTTCTTCATCATGCAACTCGGCTCGACGGCGACTCGAAGGCCACAGGCCCTCGGGCCGGAAGCGCATGACCAGGATCAGGGCCAGGCCAAAAACCAGCATTCGCAGCGTCGAGGCATCAAGGATGTTGCGCAGCACCTCACGACTGATGAAGGTCACGTTGTCCATCACGAAGGGCTGCACCCAGTTCACCAGGTCGCGGAACACCTCGGGCATGATCGACAGAATCAACGCCCCCAGCACTACACCGCGAATGGAACCCATGCCGCCGAGCACCACCATGGCCAGGACCATGATCGACTCCATCAGGGTGAAGGATTCAGGACTGACGAAGCCCTGGTAAGCGGAAAACAAGGCACCTGACACGCCACCGAACGTCGCGCCCATGGCAAAGGCCAGCAGCTTGAGGTTGCGCTTGTTCAGGCCCATGGCTTCGGCGGCGACCTCGTCTTCGCGCAGCGCCATCCAGGCACGTCCGATGCGCGACACTTCCAGGCGCTTGGACAGGATGATCGCCAGGATGACCACCGCCAGAAAGAACAGGTAGTAGTTAATGACCGGTGAAACCTGCAGCCCGAACAGACTCCATTTCGTTTGCAGCGAAAGGAAGGCATGGGGGGCCTGCCCGCCCGCATGACTCCAGGCGCCGGCGTCGATATGCAGCGGCGCGATACCGGCGATGCCCTGCGGACCGTTAGTGATGTTCACCGGTTGATCCAGGTTGTTCATGAAGATCCGGATGATTTCACCGAAACCCAGCGTGACGATGGCCAGGTAATCACCGCGCAACTTGAGTACCGGCGCGCCGATCAATACACCGCATATCGCGGCGATGATCGCGGCCAGTGGAACGATGATCCACAGCGGCCAGTTCAAGACCCCTTCTGCCAGCCCGACCATGTTCAGGTGCGGGGACGAGAGCAGCGCATACAAGTAGGCGCCGATGGCATAGAAGCCGATGTAGCCCATGTCCAGCAGGCCGGCGTAGCCGATGACGATATTCAACCCGAGCGCCAGCAGCACGTAGAGCATGGCGAACCCGAGGATGCGCACCCAGGTCGGCCCGAGGATCGGGATGGCGTCGACCAGAAACGGTAGCGCGATGAAGGCAAGCAGGAGCAACGCGTATTGAGCGTAATGGTTCTTCATGGCAAAGCCTCCTTATGCGCGATCGGCCTGGCGCTCGCCCATCAGGCCGTTAGGCCGGAACAGCAAGACCATGATGAGCACCATGAAGGCGAAAATGTCCTGGTAGTTCGCGCCGAGGAATCCCCCGGTCAACTGGCCGGTGTAGCCCGCAGCCAGGGACTCGATCAAACCCAGCAATATGCCGCCGGCCATCGCGCCGAAGAGATTGCCGATGCCGCCCAGCACTGCCGCCGAAAAGGCCTTGAGCCCCAACAGCAAGCCCATGTAGGCGTCAGCCTGACCGTAGTTGACCGCACGCATGACTCCGGCCACCGCACCCAGCGATGCACCGATGACAAAGGTGGCGGAGATCACCCGGTTGATGTTGATGCCCATCAGTCCGGCGACTTCCTGGTTCTGCGCCGTGGCTCGCATGGCCTTGCCCAGGCGGGTCTTGTCCACCAGCACCCAGAGGGCAAACATGATGACGACCGAGATGATCATGATGCTCATCTGGACGTTGGTAATGGTTGCGCCGAACACTTCGATGGGCCGGGTTTCGACGACTTCCGGAAAGGTCTTGTAGCCGCGCCCCCAGATCATCATCGCCAGGTTCTGCAGGAAAATCGAAATACCGATTGCCAGGATCAACGGCGTCAGGCGCGGGGCCTTGCGCAACGGTCGGTAGGCGAACTTCTCCATACCTTGTGCCATCAGCATGCAGACGACCGACGCAATCATGATTGCGAACATGAGCGTCAAAACACCGGGTGCAAATCCGAACCCTGCCAGCATGGTCAGCACCGAAATCGTCACCATCGCACCGACCATGACGACTTCGCCGTGGGCAAAGTTGATCAGGCCGATGATGCCGTAAACCATCGTGTAGCCCAGCGCCACGAGGGCGTAGATACTGCCGAGCACCAGACCGTTGAGGACCTGCTGCAACAAGATATTAAGAGTGGCGTCCACTGGTGAATCCTCAAAGCTGCGTTGTATTCATCGGCGATCCCCTGCGGGGTACGCGATGGAATTCATGGCAGATCAGAAAAAAGTCTTCTTGTTGTTGTCGCGGGCCGTGGCGGCCCGCTTGTCGTTCTGGGTGTACCGACTGCTTATTCGCGCTCGACGGCCAGGGTTTTCCATTTGCCATCTTCAAACTGGAAAATCGTCGCTGCCGCATTTTTCAGGTTGCCGGAATCGTCGAAGGCAATCGTCCCGGTGACACCGTCGTAACTGGAGCTTTTGAGGACCGGCAGGTAAACGGCCGGATCATCCGATTGCGCCTTGACCATTGCATTGATCGCAGCCCAGGTCGCGTCGTAGGCGGCCGGCGATGACTGGACGACGCCCATGCCGAATTTATCCTTGAGCTTTTGCTCGAACGCGGCGCCCTTCGGCATGTCCTGTAGCGGCGTGCCGTAGTTCCAGGCGTAGGCGCCTTCAGCGGCACTGCCGGCCATTTTCTTGAACTCGTCGTTGGGCAGATTGCCGATGTTCATGAACTTGGCCTTGATGCCCAGGTTTTTCATCTGCTTGGCCATGGGCGCCGCCTGGTAGTCCAGGGCGGCGAAGAACACCGCGTCCACTTGCTGTGCTTTCGCCGTGGTCAGAATGGCGTTGAAATCGGTGGCCTTGTCGTTGGTGTATTCACGCACCACGACATTGCCGCCAGCGGCCTTGACCGCTTTGTTCACCTCATCCGCCAGCCCCTGACCATAAGCGGTGCGGTCATCGAAGATGGCAATGCGTTGGGCACCGAGTTTGTTGACCAGGTAGTTGCCGGCGTAACGACCGAGGGTGGCGTCATCGTTGACCACGCGGAACACCGACTTGATGCCTTGCCTGGTCAGCGCAGGATTGGTGGCCGAAGGCGAAATCTGCGGAATGCCGGCGTCGCCGTAGATTTTCGAGGCAGGAATACTGGTGCCGGAGTTGTAGTGACCGATGACCACGGCGACCTTGGCATCCACCAGGCGCTGAGCCACCGCCGTACCGGTGCGCGGATCGGCCACGTCATCCTCGGAGACCAGTTTGAACTCGGCCACCTTGTCGCCGATTTTCAGTTTTTGCTGGTTGGCCTCCTCGATGGCGATGCTCACACCATGTTCAACATCCAGACCCTGATGGCCCGAAGGCCCGGTCAATGGACCGGCGAAGCCGATTCGAACCTGTTCGGTGTCCGCCGCAGCGGCGATCCCGACATTCAGCGCTGAAGCCATGGCCGCAGCGAGTGCGGTGAGGATCAGGTTGTGTTTACGCATATACCCCTCCCAGAAATCATCGGACAAACGAATTGAGCACGTTGGCGTGCAAGTCTTCTTTTCCAAACCCGGCGCCCTGTCACGGCTACCCGGCCTTTTCGGGACAATCTCACTGCAATTCACAATCACCAGCGGCGACCGCACTTGTAAGATAACAGTCAGCAGGCAACTGTCAATTAGTATATGCTAGGCAAAAGTGAAAATAAGAACGCAGATCTTGAGTAGCGGGGAAAAATGCACAAACCCGATGCACATCCCCAAGCAATATGGGACGCTCGCACCATGTGAAATCAGTTGTTTGATAACATACGGGAAGCTGCCAACCGGCCGAATCATCAGCCTGTTGACGATACAAACAGTGACTTTGCATTTATTTGACGAGGTCCACTCAGCTGTTCAACCCTTCATCTTCCGTGATGAGCATTGAGTTTCAGGAGCTACAGAAATGGACGCGACGACTGGTACGCGTAGAGGCAATCTTGCGGAGACGGTTATCCGCGAACTGTCCAATCGAATTGATGTGGGCACGTATGGGCCTGGTGAAAAACTGCCTTCCGAGCAGGCGCTGTGCAAGGAATTCAACGTCAGCCGGCCGGTCATCCGCGAAGCGGTCGCCTCGTTGCGCCTGGGCGGACGCCTGATCGCACGCCAGGGCGTGGGCGTGTTTGTCGTCGAGCAGGATGTGAAGCGCATCGGCTACGCACTCAGCACGGCGGTGGATGACGTTCGCGCAGCGGCGCAAGTGCTGGAGCTGCGCCTGGGCATTGAAACCGAATCCGTCGCCCGGGCCGCCGAACGCCGCAGCCCGACCAGCATGGCCGATATCACCCAGGCCTTCGATCGCTTCAACGCACTGGACGGCACAGACCTCGAGGAAGAGGCCAAGGCCGATTTCGAGTTCCACCTGGCCATCGCCCGCGCCACCAACAACCCGCACTTCACACAGTTGCTGGAGGCGTTGGGGCCGGACATCATTTTCGACCTGCACCTCAAGCATGGGCAGTCCACCGGAAAAAGCAGGCAGGCACACATCAAGAAAATCGGCCGCGAACACGGCGCGATTCTGTCGGCGATCACCATGGGTGACATCAACGGCGCCCGTACGGCACTGCGCAAACACCTTGAGGAAAGCCTTTCGCGCTATCAACGCCTGGTACAGAGCGGAGAGTGATCTCCGCCCTGTTGTTCCACTGCCTCAAGCAAGCCCCAGGCACAGGTATTTGATCTCGACGTAATCTTCGATGCCGTAGCGTGAGCCCTCCCGCCCCAGGCCCGAAGATTTGACGCCGCCAAACGGCGCGACCTCGGTTGCCAGCACCCCGACGTTGACCCCCACCATGCCGTATTCGAGTGCCTCCGACACGCGCCACACCCGCCCCAGATCACGGGCATAGACGTAGCAGGCCAGGCCGAATTCCGTGGCGTTGGCCATGTCGATGACTTCTTTTTCGTCGCGAAAGCGGAACAACGGCGCCACCGGACCGAAGATCTCCTCCTGTGCCACACGCATATCGGCGGTGACGTCGGCCAGCAAGGTTGGCTCGTAGAACGCCCCGCCCAAGGCATGACGCTTGCCTCCCGCCATGACACGCGCCCCGGCTTCCCGCGCTTCGACCACCAGGGCATCGACTCCGGCCAGTGCCTTGGCATCGATCATCGGACCGACTTCGATGCCCGCTTGCGTGCCCTCTCCCACCACCAGCCCCTTGATGCGGGCGGCAAACTTCTCGACGAAACGCTCGTAGATGCCATCCTGGACAAAGAAGCGGTTGGCGCACACGCAGGTCTGCCCCGCGTTACGGAACTTGGCAATCAGCGCGCCCTCGACTGCTGCGTCCAGATCGGCATCGTCAAACACAATGAAAGGTGCATTGCCGCCCAACTCCATGGTGACCTTCTTCACCGTGGCCGCGCACTGCTCCAGCAGCTTGATGCCAATCGGCGTCGAACCAGTGAACGAAAGCTTGCGCACGATCGGGCTGGACGTCAGCTCACCGCCAATCGCACCGGAGTCACCGGTAACCACGCTCAACACACCACGGGGTATGCCCGCCCGTTCCGCCAGCACACACAGTGCCAGCGCACTGAAAGGGGTTTGCGAAGCCGGCTTGAGCACCAACGTGCAACCCGCCGCCAACGCGGGCGCGGCCTTGCGGGTGATCATCGCGGCCGGGAAGTTCCAAGGCGTAATTGCGGCACAGACACCGATGGGCTCCTTGGTCACGATCAATCGTCGATCGGCATGGGGCGATGGAATCACATCACCATAGAGGCGCTTGCCCTCCTCCGCGTACCACTCCACATAAGCCGCGGCGAAGGCAATTTCGCCCCGTGCTTCGGCCAGTGGCTTGCCTTGTTCGGCGGTCATGATCTGCGCCAGGTCTTGCTGATGCGCCATGATTTCGCGAAACCAGGCCTGCAGGCGCGAGGCTCGTTCCTTGGCAGTCAGCGCCCGCCAGGCGGGCAGAGCGGCCTGCGCCGCATTGATTGCACGCCGGGTTTCACTGGCGCCCATGCGTGGCACTCGCCCAATGACTTCACCGGTAGCCGGGTTGGTCACGTCCAGGGTTTGCGCGCTATCAGCGGCTACCCAGTCACCATCGATGTAGCAAAGTTCACGCAGCAGTTCAGGGTCGGCAAGTCTCATGAGAGGTGCTCGTATAAATTGAGGGCGAAAAAAAGGCGGGACGATCAATCCGTCCCGCCCGAGGTCAATCAGCGCGAAGCGAGGGCTTTTTCGCGTATCTGGCTCAAGGTCATTCGTGGCGTCAGCGCTTCCGGGTCGACCTGGATCTCGATCAACGCCGGTTTCTGTGAAGCGACACAGCGCTCGAAGGCCTCGGCGAACTGCTCGGTCGCCACGACGGTCTCGGCGTGGAAGCCATAGGAGCGAGCCAGCATGGCGAAGTCCGGGTTATGCAACTCGGTGCCCGACACCCGCCCCGGATAGCTGCGCTCCTGATGCATGCGAATCGTGCCGTACATGCCATTGTTGACCACGATCACCACCAGACGGGCATCGTAGTTGGCAGCCGTCGCCAGTTCCTGGCCATTCATGAGGAAGCAGCCGTCACCGGCGAACGCCACGACCATGCGCTCGGGCGCGGTGATCTTGGCGGCGACCGCCGCAGGTACGCCGTAGCCCATCGAACCGTTGGTAGGCCCCAGCAGGGTGCGGAAGGCACGGTGCTGATAACCACGATGGACCCAGCCGGTGTAGTTGCCGGCACCACAGGTGATAACGCTGTCGTGGGGCAGGCGATCGTTCAACCAGGCAATGACCTTGCTCATCTGCACCGGCCCCGGCGAGGCCGGGCAGTCGAAGTTGGCGCGGTAGCCCCGGTTCAACTGCGCGGTCCAGTCCGCCAGCCCTTGCGGATTGACCGCCGGCAACGCCGCCACCTGCGACGCAAAGGTTTTCATCCCGGCATTGATCGCCAGGGTGGGTTGATAGACCCGTCCCAGCTCTTCGATACCCGCATGCACGTGAACCAGCTTCTGCTTGGGCACCGGAATATTGACCAGCGAATAACCGCCGGTGGTCATCTCACCCAGACGCGCACCGATCACCAGCAACAGATCCGAGTTCTTGACCGCCTCGACCAGCTCGGGACCGGCGGCCAGACCCAGGTCGCCGGCATAGTTGGGCAAGGTGTTGTCGAACAGGTCCTGGCAGCGGAAGGAAGCGGCCACCGGCAGGTTCTGCTTTTCGATAAACGAACGGATGTCGCTCACCGCCCCGGCACTCCAGCCGCCGCCGCCCAGCACCACCAGCGGGCGCTGCGCCTCACCGATCAGGCTTTGCAGTTGCGCCAGCGAAGCCGGCGATGCAGCCGGCTCGATGACCTGGGCCGGACCGGCATCGGCTACGTCCACCCGATCGGTCAGCATATCTTCGGGCAACGCCACGACGACCGGCCCCGGCCGACCGTTGGTGGCGCGATGGAAGGCCTGGCTGAGCAGTTCCGGCAGGCGCGCGGCATCGTCCACTTCCACCACCCACTTGGCCATCTGGCCAAACATGCGGCGATAGTCGATTTCCTGGAAGGCTTCACGCTCGACCTGATCCCGGGCCACTTGACCGATGAACAGGATCATCGGCGTCGAATCCTGGAACGCGGTGTGTACGCCAACCGAAGCGTTGGTCGCGCCCGGGCCCCGGGTCACGAAGCAGATGCCCGGCTTGCCGGTCAGCTTGCCGTAGGCCTCGGCCATGTAGGCCGCGCCACCTTCCTGCCGGCAGACGATCAGTTCGATGTCATCCTTGGCATCGTGCAGCGCATCGAGCACCGCCAGATAACTTTCGCCCGGCACGCAGAAAGCACGCTCGACGCCGTTGATGCGCAAGGCATCGACCAGCACCTGACCGCCAGTGCGAACCGTTTTGGAATTGTTGTCAGTCATCATTGTTCTCCATCAGGCCGCGCGGTCAGATGACCGAGTCTTCCAAAAAGGGACGGTTTTCCACTACGCGCTCATAAGACAGCGCACCCAGGTCCAGCGACCGGTAGCCGCCATAAGTGATCAGCTCCGACAGACCGCGCCCAATGGCGGGTGCCTGCTGCAGGCCATGGCCGCTGAAGCCGTTACAGAACAGGAAATTGCCTACTTCGCTATGCGGGCCAACGATGGCGTTGTGGTCGAGCACGCAGAAGTCGTAGTGGCCGGCCCAGAAGTTGACGACCTTGATACCCTCGAACGCCGGTACGCGCTCGGCGAGGATCGGCCACACTTCCTCATCGAACTCTTCATGCAAGACCTCGAAGTCCTCGAAATCCACTTCCGGGTCGTTTTTCGGGTAGGTGCCGCCCAGGTAGAACTTGCCCTCAGGGCGGAAAAACACCCCTGTCGGGTCGATGGTCAAGGGCACAACGCCCTCCAGCGGCGTTCGACAGTCGAACACGAACAGCGAACGGCGGCGTGGCTCGACCGGAATATCCAGGCCGGCCATGCGGGCGACTTTGGTTCCCCGGGTGCCGGCGCAGTTGACCAGCAAGCCGCAACCAATGCGCTCGCCACTGGCCAGTTGCACACCGGTAATGCGATCGCCTTCGCGCTGAATGCCGACCACTTCGTTTTCGATGTACTCGATCCCCATCGAACGCGCCTTGCGACGGAAACCCTGAAGCATGCCCAGGCTGTCGAACCAGCCCTCGCCGCTCTGCCCATAGCTCGCGCCGGCCAACGAATCGATATTGACCCAGGGGAACTTGCGGGCCAGTTGCTCAGGGTCGAGCAGGTGCACGTCGGCGCCATGGGACACCTGAGTGTCATGCAGGCGGCGCAGCACTTCGAAGCCCTTGTCGTCACCCAGGAACAGGTAGCCGTTCTCGTGGAACGCCAGGTCCGGACGGTCACCGTCCACTTCCATCAAGTCGGGAAAGTTACGGACGAAATCGGCTCCGAATTTGGAGATCTCGATATTGATGGGGTTGGAGAACTGCTGGCGAATCGAACTGCTGGATAGTGCAGTGGCCGACTTGTTGTAGGTCCAGTCACGCTCGATGACCAGCACCGACCCGGTGAAGTCCGGGTTATTGGCGAGGAAGTAAGCCGTGGCACTGCCGTTCACCGCGCCACCCACAATCACTACGTCGTAATGCTGTTTTGTTGCTGTCGAAGCCATGGCTAAGACCTCTCGAATTCGATGGGGAGACGTTACTTCGGATCTTCGAAATGACCGGCGCCGGCGAAGTTGCCACCGTGGTAGCGGGCGGCAGGCTCGTTGGGATCCAGGGGCGGGAATTTCGCTTCGATTTTTTCGCGGTAATCATCGGCGCTGTCCTGCGGCACGTAGCCGATGGACGACGCCGTGCGGTTGTCCCACAGCGATTCACGGTTGGCCGACATGCCGTAGACGATCATGTGTGCAACGCGTGGCGCGGTCAGCGAGCGCTCCACCAGCTGCGCAAAGTCGGCGAACGACAACCAGGTCGCCAGCATGCGCCGATCCAGCGGTTCTTCGAACGAGGAGCCGATGCGCAGGTTCACCGATTCGACGCCAAACTTGTCCCAGTAATAGCGCCCCAGGTCCTCGGCAAAGCACTTGCTGACGCCGTACAGGCTGTCGGGACGATGCGCCACGGTGGAGTCGATGGTTTCGGTTCGATCGTAGAAGCCAATGGCATGGTTGGAACTGGTGTAAATCACCCGCTTCACACCATGCTGACGCGCGGCTTCGTAGATGTTGTAGGTACCGACAATGTTGCCGTTGAGGATGGCGGCAAAGGTATTTTCCAGGGGGACGCCACCGGCATGGATGATCGCATCGACGCCCTCGGCCAGCGGCAGCACATCGGCCATATTGCCAAGGTCGCAGCGCACCAGGTGCTCGTGCGCCGCCGCGGTGCCCATGTCGGCGATATCGGTCAGGCGCAACTCATCGGCGAAGTCTCGCAGGTGCTCGCGCAAGACTCTGCCCAGGCGACCGGCAGCTCCGGTAATCAACAATCGTTTGAATGGCTTGCTCATCGGATCACTCTCGAATTGGTCGACAACGGCAACGCTCAAACCAACAGGGCCAGCGCATCGCGCATCTGCACGATGGCCTGTTCCAGCTGTTGCCGGGAGGTTGCGAACGACAGGCGAATGTAGGGTTCAAGGCCAAATGCGGACCCCGGCACCGTGGCCACCTTGCCGACCCGCAGCAGATAGTTGGCGAGGTCGGTATCGGTTTCGATCACCTGGCCATCGGGTGTGCGCCGGCCGATGAACGCCGAGCATTTCGGGAAGGCATAGAACGCCCCTTCCGGCATCTGCAATTCCAGCCCGTCGATAGCCGCCAGGCCTTCGACGACCATGGCGCCACGCGCCTGGTATTCGCGGTTGGCGTCACGCACGAAGTCCTGCGGACCGCTCAAGGCGGCAGCGGCCGCCAGTTGCGAGATGGCCGAGGGACAGGTGGTGGTCTGCGACTGGGTCTTGTTCATCGCCACGATCAGGTCCTTGGGGCCTGCGGCATAACCCAGGCGATAGCCCGTCATGGCGTAGGCCTTGGACACGCCATTGATCAGCAGCGTGCGCTCGCGCAGCTCGGGGCACGCGGTCACGAACGGCACGAATGGCTTGTCACCAAGAATGATGTGCTCGTAGATCTCATCGGAGATCACCAGAATCCGCGGGTGCTTTTGCAGTACCGCACCCAGGGCGGCGAACTCTTCCCGGGTATAGATCGCACCACAGGGATTATTCGGCGAGTTGAGCATCAGCCACCGTGTCTTCGGCGTGATCGCCGCCTCAAGCCGCGCAGCATCAAGCTTGAAGCCATACTCGGAACCGCAGGGAATCACCTTCGGCACACCACCGTTGAGCAGCACCATGTCGGTGTAGGACACCCAATACGGCGCCGGCGTGATGACCTCGTCGCCTGGCTCCAGTGTCGCCAGAAAGGCATTGAACAACAGCTGCTTGGCGCCATTGGCCACGCAGATTTCGTCCAGGCCGTAGTTCAAATCGTTTTCACGGGCGAACTTGTCGACGATGGCCTGGCGCAGCGCTTCGTAACCGTTGGGCGCGGTGTAGTGGTTGTTGCCGTCGAGCATGGCCTGGTAAGCCGCTTCTATGACGTGGGCCGGGGTGTTGAAATCCGGCTCGCCCAGGCTGAGGTTGATGACCGGCTCGCCCTGGGCGAGCATTTTCTTGGCCAGAACCGAAACCGCCATGCTTGGCGAGCTCTTGACCGTTTTGACCCGCGAACTTTGAAATTCCATCACTTGGTCCCCTGCCCGGCTTCGTAGCCATAATCGTCACGCGCCTGTTCGGCACTGATGTAGCCAAACCGCAGGTCACGCTCGACCTCTTCACGGGGACGCTGACGCGGGTCACCGTAACCGCCGCCGCCCGGCAGGCTGAGAATCAGGCGACGCTCGGCCGGTACGAACTGTTGTCCCTTGCCGCGCAGCAGCGTGCCGTCGTCCAGACCGACATAGCCCCTGGCGCCGTCCTTGCCACCCTCCAGCCCCCGGGCCGGGTGGAGAATGCGATCGAACATCGCACTGAAGCGGAACGAATAGCCTTCGGCGGCGGATACTTCGATCTCCTGCCCCAGGCCGCCGCGCAATTGACCAGCACCACCGGAGCCGCTACGCAGCTCCTTGCGCCAGACAATGACCGGACCGGCATGCTCGGTCGCCTCGACCGGCATGGTGTGCACACCGCTCGGGAAGGCCGTGGCACTCAAGCCATCCTTGGCGGCCCGTGCGCCCATGCCGCCGCTGTTGAACATCAGCATTTCGGCATTGCGCCCCTCGGGGTTGCTTTGCAGAGGGCGGACGCTCAGGTGCAGGTTCCACAATGCACTGGCGCCTTCGGCCGGGACCTGGCCGTGCAGGCATTTGTGCAGCGCACCCAGCACCAGGTCAGGCACAAAGTGGCCAAGGACGTGACGTACCGAGACGGGCGCCGGGTGCTTGGCATTGAGTATGCAACCTTCGGGCGCCACCACGTCGAACGGGGCCAGCGACGCGGAGTTGTTCGGAATCTCCGGCGCAACGATGCACTTGAGGCCGTAGCAGGCGTAAGCCTTGGCATAAGCCAAGGGGACGTTGATACCGAACTGGCTCATGCCGGACGTGCCCTTGAAGTCGGTGAGGATCCCGTCCGGCCCGACAGTCAGCGTCACCGCCAGGGTCACCGGAACGTCATAGCCGTCCAGGGTCATGCTGTTCTGGTAGGTGCCGTGCGGCAGAGACTTGAAGCTCTCCAGCGTCGCACGACGGCTGTGCTCCAGAATGAAACCGCCGATGTGCTCCAGGTCCTCCAGGTGAAACTCTTCGAGCATGCTCAACAGGCGGTTGTGACCGGTTTCGTTGCAGGCCGACAACGCGTAGAAATCCCCCACCACCCGGTCATTCTCACGTACGTTGTTGCGCAGGATGTTGATCAGGTCGCGGTTGACCTTGCCGCGCTCGAACAGCTTCATGATCGGGATGAACAGACCTTCCTCGTAGACTTCACGGGCGTCCGGACCGAAACCGCGACCACCGATGTCCACCACATGGGCCGTACTGGCGAAATAGCCGATCAGCTTGCCCTTGTAGAACGAGGGCGAAACGATGGTGATGTCGTGCAGGTGACCGGTGCCCTTCCAGGGGTCGTTGGTGACGTAGACATCGCCTTCGAAGATGTTGTCCTGGCCGATGTCGTTGATGAAGTGCACCACCGCCTCGGCCATGGTGTTGACGTGTCCCGGTGTCCCGGTGACCGCCTGGGCCAGCATGTTGCCGGCGCGGTCGAAGACCCCGGCGGACAAGTCGCCGGCTTCGCGCACACTGGTGGAGAACGCCGTGCGGATCAGGGTCAGGGCTTGTTCTTCAACCACCGAAATCAGGCGATTCCACATCACCTGCATTTGAATATCGATCAAGGTATCGCTCATGGGAAAATCGCCTTCTATGCAAGTGAGGCTTAGCGCCGAACAACCAGCAGGCAGCCGTCGGGCTGAACAGTGGCGGTAAAGGTGGACGACACGAAGGTCGAGGTTTCGCGCTCGGCGATGATCGCCGGGCCATCGATGCGGGCGCCCGCTTGCAACTCTTCGCGCTGGTAGATGCCGGCGTCGACAAAGCCACCACTGACCACATCGAAGACGTCGCGGCGCGACACTTCATGGGCACGATGCGAAGCGCTGATCTGCTGCACGGGTTGCACCGGCAAGAGCGGCGAACTGGCCTTGACCGACCAGCTGACGATCTCGACATCGGGACCTTCGATCGGACGGCCGAAGAACCGGGTATAAGCCGCTTCGAACAGCGCCTTGAACTGCGTGGTGTCGCTGTTGCTGAAAGGCTTGAATGGCAGAGAAACAGGAATTTCCCACCCCTGGCCGACGTAACGCATGAACGCCGTGCACTCAAGCTCGGGCTCGCCCTCGGGCATGCCCTGGCGCAGGAAACCGATGGACTCGGCCTTCATGTCGTCGATCAAGCCATTGACCTGGGTTGCATCGAATTCGGACAGGCGCACGAAAGCGCTGCGTACAGCCTCGTAACCGAATGGCGCACGCAGGAAGCCGATGGCCGATCCCACCCCGGCACCTGCTGGTACCAGGAAACGCGACACGCCCATTTTTTCGCACAGGCGCGCAGCATGCAGCGGGCCACCACCACCGAAAGTGATCATGGTGTATTCGGCAATGTCCTTGCCGCTTTCCACCGCATGTACGCGGCCGGCATTGGCCATGTTTTCATCGACCACTTCGCAGATGCCATAGGCAGCGGTGGCGGCTTCCATGTTCAGCGGTGCGCCGATAACCCGCACGGTAGAGGAAGCGGCGTTGTCGAGGGACAGGCGCATGGCGCCACCGGCGAAGTTGTCAGGATCGAGGCGACCGAGCAGCAGGTTGGCATCGGTAATGGTCGGTTGCAGACCGCCGCGACCGTAGCACGCCGGGCCGGGCTCGGAGCCGGCACTGTGCGGGCCCACGCGAATCTGACGCATGCTGTCGATGCTGGCGATGGAACCACCACCGGCACCGATTTCGACCATTTCCACTACCGGGATCGAAATCGGCATGCCACTGCCCTTTTTGAAGCGGTAGGTGCGCGCCACTTCAAAGGTCTTGGCGGTCTTGGGCACCTGGTTTTCGATCAGGCAGATTTTCGCCGTGGTGCCGCCCATGTCGAAGGACACCACCGAATCCAGTGAGTACTTGCGTGCAATGTCGGCGGCAAAAATCGCCCCACCCGCCGGACCGGACTCGACCAGACGCACAGGGAACTCGGCGGCGCTCTGCACCGAGATGATGCCGCCACCGGAGTGAATCATGAAGACCGGGCAATCGGCGCCGGACTGCTTGAGCGTGACCACCAGACGATCGAGATAAGACTTGATCAGCGGCTTGACGTAAGCGTTGGCGCAGACGGTATTGAAGCGTTCGAACTCGCGCATCTGCGGCGACACTTCGCTGGAAATCGACACCGACACATTCGGCAGGCGGCGTTGCAGGGCGTCGCGCAGCAGGCGTTCGTGGGCACCGTTGACGTAACTGTGAATCAGGCCGACAGCGATGCTTTCGTAGTTCCCCTCGGCCACCCGCTCCACCAGCGCATCGATATCCGCCTGCGTGGGCGCGATCAATACGTCACCGTGTACATCCAGGCGCTCACGCAAGGTGTAACGGTGCTCGCGCTCGATCAGCGGCGGCGGCAAGGTGATATTGATGTCGTATTGTTCGAAGCGGTTTTCCGTGCGCATTTCCAGCGTGTCACGAAAACCTTCGGTGGTGATGAAGGCCGTCCTGGCACCACGACGCTCGATCAACGCGTTGGTGGCCAGCGTGGTGCCGTGGATCAGTTGATCAATGTCGGACAGCTTCAGGCCGGCGGCCTCGATGACACTTTTCACACCGGTGAGAATGGCGCGCTCGGGCAGCTCATAGTCGGTAAGAATTTTGGTTGAATGCAATACCCCGCCTACGTCCAGCGCGATATCGGTAAAGGTCCCACCTATGTCCACGCCGACCCGGCATGAAGTCGCAGTCATCGTCGTATCCCCTGAAATTCCCGGTTTCATGACAAGAGGCAATCAAGCCAACTTGTAATGTAAGTTATATGTTGTCTTACAGGCAGTCAAGCACTGCCACACCACATTCCGCTTCTTCAGACACTCGAAAACGTGTCGACCGGGATCGAGGAAATCCCGGCCCTTGCACTCAACCCTTGGTCTTGACCATTCGCGCCCCGCCCACCGCTTGAGCGGTCGGGAAAACCTCCAGACGCGACACATCCACTTGCTGCGGCAGGCTCAATGCGGCGACCAGCAGCGTCGCGATATCCTGCGGCATGATCGACTCATACCCTTCGTACAACTCGGCGCCAGCGGCCTGCATGCCCATGGCGTTTTTGTACAGCTTTGTCTGCACCCGCCCCGGAGCGATCTCCGTCACGCGCACCCCGCTGCCGAGCAGGTCGCAGCGCAAGGCGTCACAAAACAGACTGATCCCGGCCTTGGATGCACCATACACCGCCGCCCCCGGATGCGGCGCCCGGCCGGCACTGGAACCGATAAAGAACAGATGACCGTGACCACGCTCGATCATGCCTGGCAACGCCTTGCGCGCCAGGTGCAAAGGCGCCTTCAGATTGATGTCGAACATGTTGTCGATTTCAGCCGGGTCCATTTCCTGGAAAGCCGCCCGCGTAGACAAGACCCCGGCATTGTTGACCAGCACATCCACCGGATAACGCGCGAGAATTTCACTGAACGCTTCAGTCTGACGCACGTCGGCTTCCACCACCGTCACGCCCGGTTCCGCACGCAATTCGGCCAGCGCCTGTGGGCTACGCCCCACCGCGATCACCTGCAAACCGGCATCGCGCAACGCCAGGACCACAGCCTTGCCGATGCCGCTGGTGGCACCGGTCACCAGAGCCCGACGATAAATCGCCGGTACCGACACTGAATCAGGCATAGATGTATCCCCCGCTTACAATCACGTTTTCACCGGTGGCGTAACTGTTACGGCTGCTGCCCATCATGACGATCCACTCGGCGATTTCGGCAGGCTCTGCCGCGCGCCCCAGCGGGTTGGCCGCAGCCAGTTCGCCAAGGAAACCCAACTGCTTGGCACGCTCGGTGGCAAACCCTGCAGGTGCCACGGAGTTGACCAGAATCTGATCCTTGGCGCAGGCCTGGGCAAAGGATTTGGTCAGGCTGACCACAGCGGCCTTGGTCGCGGCGTAGTGGGCATTCTGCGGGTGAGCCTTGAAGGCATCGACCGAGGTGACATTGACAATACGTCCCGTCACGGCCGGCGCGGCCACGTAGGCCTGCATATGTTTAACCGCGGCCACCATCATGTGATAAGTGCCTTTGATGTTGACGGCATTCTCCAGATCCCACTCCTCGTCGGTGATCTCGAAAATGTCTTTGCGCGGATAAATCGCAGCACTGTTGACCAGGCAATCCACGCGTCCCAGCGCATCAACGATTTGCTGGAAAGCGCCATGGGCAGAAGCCTGACGGGAGATGTCAGCCGCCGCCGTGGCAACCTCGCAACCGTCGGCACGCAACATCTCCGCTGCCGCCGCCATCAACTGCTCGTTTCTGTCGATGATGCCGATTTTGCCCGCCCCACGCTTGCGCATCAGTTTGGCCGTTTCCAGCCCCAGACCCGAAGCGCCACCGACGATTACGACCGTTTGCCCATCCATAAAACACCTCCGCGATTAGTCTTTACGTAAGATGCCTGTTGTCTTACATTTGGTCAAACCGAATTTGTCCGACAATCGTCGACAAGCCTCCAGATCAAGCACACAGGACAGCACAATGCCTGCGGCCACCATCTCCTCGAAATGCGTACCCAACAGCCGAGATCGTCTTCTTGATGTGGCCGTGGAGCTGTTTGCGACGCGCGGCTATCAGGCCATCGGACTGCGCGACCTGGCAGGCCGGCTGGGGCTGCATGCCGGTTCGTTGTACAACCATATCGAGAACAAGCAGTGCCTGTTGTTCGAGCTGATCGAAGGTGCAGTGTCCGACCTGCTGGCCGACACCAAGCGGCGAATGCGCGGAGCCAGGACTCATCGCGACCGCCTCCGGCGCTTTGTCCACGCTTTCGTGGCGTTCAACCTGACCGAAAAGCATCGGCTGCTGCTGGTGACGCGGGAATTCGTCAACCTGACCGATGAGCAACAACGGGAAATCAATCAACTCAAGAACAGCTATGCCGCCCTGCTGAAAACCATCATCTGCGCCGTATGTGGCGAAACCGGCTGCATCAGCGACCGCACAGGCCTGATCACCGAGGCCGTTATCGGCATGCTCTACGGACATTCCCTTTGGCAGAGCAACGAGATCCCCGAGCAAACACTCACGGACGTCCTGACCCATTTCGTCCTCGGCATCATCACCGGCGGCAACAACCCGGCGATCGAGGCATAGCCACCATGCATCCGCTACGACACACGCTTCACAACGAGCTGCACGCCCGCCCTTCCCTGTATTTCAGCGAGCCGGCCCATGTTTTCCACCTGGCTGTCATGGGCAGCGAGGCCGAGCGCCAGGCACTGCTCGACAGCCTCTGCAGCGAGCCGGTGAGCAAGGAAATGCCCCAGGGCATCACCCGGTTCGATGGGCATTGGCTGAAATGGGAACGACACGCCGAGTTTTTTACCCTCACCTACGTCGTCACTGCGACCACGGATAATCCGCACTGGCTTTCCTTGCCCGATGCGCTGGCGGCAAAGATCAATCCCTGTTCAAGGCTAATGATCAACAGCGTGCAAATCGTGGTTCGCAAGGGTGAGGGCTGGACGGGAAGCCATTCGGAGTACGGATTCAAAGACCCGTGCGGGTCCTCCATCGGCGGTGGCGATGCAGCGGTCTGGAGTGATTTTCGCTTGAGCGAACACGGGGAAAACCGCTTGCTCTTCGTGAACAATCACCTCAATGCCTACCGCCAGGGGCGCATGATCCGCCGCCTGCTCGAAATTGAAACCTATCGCATGATGGCCTCGCTCTCGCTGCCGGCGGCAAAGCAGTTGAGTTCACAACTCGACGTTTTCGACAAGACGCTGGCCGATCTGTCGGAACGCAATGCGGCACCCGACACCCACAACGCCAAGGCGCTGCTCGCTGAAATTGCGCAACTGTCTGCACGGGTTGTCAGCCTCGCAGCCAGGCACCGCCACCGCTTCAGCGCCACACAAGCGTACGCGCAACTGGTTTTCGAACGACTGGCAGAGCTGCGCGAGAGTCGTGTTGGCGAATGCCAGCGCCTGGGCGTATTCATCGAGCGACGCTTCAAACCGACGGTGAGATATTGCGCGGTGACCGAACAACGGCTCGACGTTCTGGCCAAAAGCGTCGCCAATCTGGGGGAGCTGTTGCAGGCTCGCGTCCAGGTGGAGATGGAGGAGCAGAACGCTGAAATCCTCAAGAGCCTGAATGCCCGTGCCGATGCGCAGATCAAAATTCAACGAGCGGTCGAAGGCCTTTCCATGATTGCCATCACTTACTACATGCTGAGCCTGTTGAAGCTGTTGTATTCGGGCATCCACCTGTTGGGAGTGGGCCTGTCGCCCAGATCCGCCCTGATCGCCATGACGCCCGTTACCGTGCTGATACTCCTGCAAATACTGCTGCGGATCAGAGCCGTCAGGCAGCACTGAACGATGCCCGGAGCCGAGCCTCTGCCTGATTGGGGCCGGCGCAAACACCCGCGCAAACCTCATTGAAACCTCCTTGAACGCACGAATTCTCGGGGTGCTGTCGCAGCCGGCACACAGGCCGGCCCGCTTGGCACCCTGAAATTGTGTCGCCCTGTTTTGATATGTTTTTTTTCATAATGTTGATTTGTGATTTTTATTGTGTCATTTATATCCTCGCAAAACATCAGGACAGCCCTACCGGCCAGATCGGACGGCAGCCCCGGATTTCATCCAAACGCCCCATCCAAGGAGTCAACAATATGAACAAGAGAGAACTTCTAGGCGCTCTGGCCCTGTGCGCCGCAAGCATGCTGGCGCACGCCGACGACGACAGCCTGCGTATCGGTATCGAAGCCGCCTATCCGCCCTTCTCCTTCAAGACGCCGGAGGGCAATGTCAGTGGCTTCGACTACGACATCGGCAACGCGCTGTGCGAGGAGATGAAGGTCAAATGCGAGTGGGTCATCCAGGAATTCGACGGCATGATTCCCTCGCTGAAAGTGCGCAAGATCGATGCGGTGCTGTCGTCGATGTCGATCACTGAGGACCGGATGAAGTCGGTCGACTTCAGCAAAAAGTACTACCACACACCGGGCAAGTTCGCGATGAAGGCCGGCAACGTGATCAACGACCCGCGGGTTGATCTCAAAGGCAAGAAACTTGGCGTGCAGCGCTCCTCCACCTACGATCGCTTCGCCACCGAGCAGCTTGAGAAGGCCGGGGTCGAAGTGGTGCGCTACGGCTCGCAAAACGAAGCCTTCCTCGATCTGGCGTCCGGTCGCCTGGACGCCACGCTCGCCGACATCGTCAACACCGATGAGAGCTTTATCAAAACCCCGGCAGGCCAGGGATTCGCTCTGGTCGGGCCGGACATCAACGACCCGAAATACTTCGGCAGAGGCGCCGGGATCGCGGTGCGCAAGGGCGACAGTGCGAACGTTGCTCGCCTGAGTGCTGCAATTGACGCCATTCGCGCCAATGGCAAGTACCAGCAGGTGATGGCCAAGTACTTCGCGTTCGATATCTACGGCGAGTAAGCCTGCATCCAACACCCCGGCGGCCCCCTTTGCGGGCGCCGTTGCGGACTTGTCCCGAGCGCCGCCCGGCGCTCGCTTGAGGAACTTCATCATGCTTCACGGCTACGGACCGAGCATTCTCGATGGCGCCTGGCTGACCATCAACCTGGCCCTGACCTCCATGACCCTGGCGATTGCCCTGGGCCTGATCGGTGCTGCCTTTCGCCTGTCGCCGCTCAAATGGCTGGCGACGCTGGGCGAAGGCTATACCACCCTGATCCGCGGCATCCCTGACCTTGTATTGATCCTGTTGATTTTCTACGGCGGTCAGGATCTGGTGAACCGCATTGCCCTTGCGCTCGGTTACACCCGCTACATCGACATCAACCCCTTCATCGCCGGCGTCTGCACCATGGGTTTCATCTTTGGTGCCTATCTGTCGGAAACCTTCCGCGGTGCCTTCATGGCAATCCCCAAAGGCCAGGCCGAGGCCGGTGCGGCGTATGGCATGAGTGGCTGGCAGGTGTTCTGGCGGATTCTGGTGCCGCAGATGATTCGTTTCGCCATTCCCGGCTTCACCAACAACTGGTTGGTGCTGACCAAATCCACCGCGCTGATCTCGGTCATCGGCTTGCAGGACATGATGTTCAAAGCCAAGAACGCCGCGGATGCCACCCATGAGCCGTTCACGTTTTTCCTCACCGTGGCGGCGCTTTATCTATCGCTGACCAGCCTGTCATTGCTGGTGCTGCGTTACCTGGAAAAACACTACTCGGTCGGCATCAAAGCCGCCGAACTGTGATTGGGAGCAACCCCATGATTCTCGACTACAACCTGATTTGGGAAAACCTGCCGCTGTATCTCAATGGCGCTGCGTTAACCCTCAAGGTCCTGCTGATCTCCCTGGCACTGGGGCTGATGCTGGCGATCCCCCTGGCGCTGATGCGTGTTTCCCGGTCACCGCTGATCAACTTCCCGGCGTGGCTCTACACCTACGTGATTCGCGGCACGCCGATGCTGGTGCAATTGTTCCTGATCTATTACGGGTTGGCTCAGTTCGAAACGGTACGCCAGAGCGCACTCTGGCCTTACCTGTCCAGCGCAACCTTTTGTGCCTGCCTGGCTTTCGCGATCAATACCAGCGCCTACAGCGCCGAACTGTTGGCCGGCAGTTTGAAAGCCACCTCCCACGGCGAAATCGAAGCCGCCAAAGCCATGGGCATGTCGCGCCTTGTGCTGTACCGCCGCATCCTCCTGCCATCGGCCTTGCGCCGGGCGCTGCCGCAGTACAGCAACGAAGTCCTGATGATGCTGCAGACCACCAGCCTGGCATCCATCGTCACGCTGGTGGATATCACCGGCGCGGCGCGAACCGTCAGTTCGCGCTTCTATCTGCCGTTCGAGGCGTTCATCACGGCCGGCCTCTTCTACCTGGTCCTGACCTTCATTCTGGTTCGCCTGTTCAAACTGGCCGAGCGCCGCTGGCTGGCCTATCTGGCACCGCGCAAGCACTAAGGAGCGTTATGAAGCACATTCAATACCTTTTGCCGTGGAGTGCCTCGGGCACGGAGCGAAAGTTGTCGCTGTTTCGTTTTGGCAACGGACCGCGCAAGGCCTACATCCAGGCCTCTCTGCATGCCGACGAGTTGCCGGGGATGCGCGTCGCGGTCGAACTCAAGCGCCGCCTGCGGGAACTGGAGGAGCAAGGTCGCCTGACCGGGGTGATCGAACTGGTACCGATGGCCAATCCGATCGGCATCGCACAGATGTTCCAGGCCACCCATCAAGGTCGTTTCGAGTTTTCCAGCGGCAAAAACTTCAATCGCGATTTCCCGGAACTCGCCGACGCCGTGGGGATGATGCTGGAAGGTCGCCTAGGCGACGATGCCAACGCCAACGTTGCGATGATCCGCCGCGCCATGAGCGATGTGCTCACCAACATGCCGGCAGCGACTTCGGAACTCGATGGCCTGCGGCGCCTGTTGATGCAGCATGCCTGTGACGCCGATGTGGTGCTGGACCTGCACTGCGACTTCGAGTCGATCATGCTGCTTTACACCATGCCGCAACACTGGTCACGCCTGCATTCACTGGCCGCCCGCCTGGGCGCGGGCGTGGCCCTGCTGGCCGAGGCGGCGGGCGGCAACGCTTTCGATGAAGCCTGCGCCATCCCCTGGCTGCAGCTGGCCGAGCGCTTTCCTGAAGCCAACATCCCGCTGGCGTGCATAGCGACCACCATAGAACTGCGCGGCATGGCCGACACCGAACGCGAGCCCTGTATCGAGAGTGCACAAGCCATTCTCGGCTATCTCGCCGAACAGGGACTGATCAGCGGTGACTGGCCTGCCGCGCCCCCGAGCCGTTGCGAAGCCGTGCCGTTCGCCGGTGCGCAGTACGCCTATGCGCCGCATCCGGGGGTGGTGAGTTACCTGCAACCCGTGGGTGCGCGGGTCAAGGTTGGCGATCCGCTGTTCGAAGTGATCGATCCCTTGACCGATCAACACAGCGTGGTGTGCGCCAGCACCGACGGCATCCTGTATGCCCGCGAACGCCTGCGCTTTGCCCAACCCGGTTTGTGGCTGGCCAAAGTGGCAGGCAGCACCGCTATTCGCCAGGGCCGCCTGCTCAGCGACTGATTCCAGAGAGTTGAAACCATGTACAAACTTGAAATCCAGGACCTGCACAAAAGCTACGGCGCCCACGAAGTGCTCAAGGGCGTGTCCCTGCAAGCGAAGGCCGGTGACGTGATCAGCATCATCGGCTCCAGCGGTTCCGGCAAAAGCACCTTTCTGCGTTGCATCAACCTGCTGGAGCAGCCCAACGCAGGCAACATCGTGCTCAACGGCGAACAGCTCAAACTGGTGGCGAGTCAATCCGGCGGTCTCAAGGCTGCCGAACCGCGGCAGTTGCAACGCATGCGCTCACGACTCTCGATGGTGTTTCAGCACTTCAACCTCTGGTCGCACATGAACGCCCTCGAGAACGTCATGGAAGCGCCCGTGCATGTGTTGGGCATCGACAAGAAAGAGGCCCGGGAAAAGGCCGAGCACTACCTGAACAAAGTCGGTGTAGCGCATCGCATGGACGCCTGGCCGGCGCATATGTCCGGTGGTGAGCAACAGCGTGTGGCGATTGCCCGTGCCCTGGCGATGGAACCTGAAGTGATGCTGTTCGATGAACCGACGTCGGCACTCGATCCGGAGCTGGTCGGCGACGTGCTCAAAGTCATGCAGGACCTGGCCACCGAAGGGCGCACCATGGTGGTCGTGACCCATGAAATGGGTTTTGCCCGCGAGGTCTCCAACCAACTGGTGTTCCTGCACAAGGGGCTGGTTGAAGAGCGCGGCAACCCGCGCGAAGTGCTGGTCAATCCGCAGTCCGAGCGTCTTCGGCAGTTTTTGGCCGGCAGCCTGAAATAACAACCCACCTCTCACTCCGACCCTTGGGCCAGCACTGCACACCGAGGGTCGGCTTCGGATACACTCCTGCGCCTGGGCAGCCTTCTCTTAACCGTCAGGAAATGTCGAACCGGATATGCCATCCCCTACGAAAGACACCACGGTCTACGCCGCCCCGGTGATGCGCAAGCTGGCAGAAATCGCGCCGGACCTGCAGCCATCCCTGCGCAAGGTGGCGGATTACATCCTGCGTCACCCGCTCAGGGCCGCGACGCTGACCATCGAAGAAATGGCCCATGAAACCTCCACCTCGCCAGCAGCGGTCAACCGCCTGGCCAAGGCGATGAACCTGGGTGGGTACTCCGGCATGAAGTCCGAACTGGTCGCGACCCTGCAGCAGATGGTGTCGCCGGTCGACAAACTGCGCAACGAACTCGCGCATCGTCCTGACGGTGCATTCGGCCTGCAGGAGCAAATCCAGAGCGCCAGCAGTAACCTCGCCGCGGCGGCGACCAACAATCATGCAGACACCTTTGAAGCAGTCGTCACCTGCCTGACCCGTGCCCGCAAAATTTACATCCTGGGGTTTGGCAACAGCGTCTACTTCGCCGGCCTCGCCGCTTCGACCCTGATGCCCTTCTGCGCAGACGCCACCGCGATCAGCATGGAGGGCGGCAACGAAAACGCCGCCTATCGCCTGGCGGCAATCACCGATCAGGACGTCCTGCTGGCAATCGCCCTGCCCCGCTATTCCCTCGATACGCTGCAACTCGCCCGCTTTGCCAGGGAGCGCGGCGCCACCGTATTGGCAATCACCGACTCACCCGCATCACCGCTCACCGGCATTGCCGAACACGTGCTGTTTGCCCCCGCCGACCATCCGGTCATGACCAGCTCCAACATCGCCGTGCTCGCATTGATCGAAGGGTTGGTGGCGGGTGTGATGGCGCGCAACAAGGAAACCGTCAAACTGGCGACCGAGTTGACCGAAAGTGTGATGGCCTACCTGCATATCCCTTCCAACGGCAAATCGCCGAAAAAATGATGGTTGCAGGGCCAATCGTCCTTGCAGTGCACCTAGGCTGACCGGCTCCCCTGTTTTTCCTCTCCATGGTCCGTTTTCCCGGCAAGGAACCCGGCCTCTCCTGTCGGATACGTCTACGCTCTCCCCCACGTCATTTCGCCTGAACGAACGCGGCAAAACGCGCCTTTCTCGACCATACGCACCACTGGAGACTCCGGCATGATCCGTCCACTGCTGACCGCCCTCACCCTGCTCGCATTGAGTGTTCAGGCCCAGGCCGATGTAACACCCTTCCCAGCGGCTTTCCGTACTCAGGACATCAAGGTCGAAAACGCAACCCTGCATGTGCGCATCGGCGGTAAAGGACCGGCCGTGGTGCTTTTGCACGGTTTTGGCGATACCGGCGATATGTGGGCGCCGCTGGCGGCGGACCTGGCACGCGATCACACGGTGGTCGTGCCGGATCTGCGCGGGATGGGCCTGTCGTCGATTCCCGACGGCGGCTACGACAAGAAAACCCAGGCCGCCGACATCCGCCAGGTGCTGAGTGCGCTGAAGATCGAACATTCCGTGGTCATCGGTCACGACATCGGCACCATGGTCGCTTTCGCCTATGCCGCTCAATACCCGGAGCATACCGAACGTCTGGTGGTGATGGATGCGCCGGTGCCGGGCATTACGCCCTGGGACGACATTGTCCGCTCGCCAATGCTGTGGCATTTCGACTTCGGCGGCCCTGACATGGAGCGCCTGGTTGCCGGTCGCGAGCGCATCTACCTGGACCGGTTCTGGAACGAGTTCGCGGGCAATCCTGCCAAGGTCGATGAAGGTACGCGCCAGCATTACGCCAGACTCTACGCCCGTCCCGGCGCCATGCACGCGGCATTCGCACAATTTCGCAGTATTCGTCAGGATGCAATCGACAACGCGCCAACCCTGCACAAGCACCTGACCATGCCGGTGCTGGCGGTGGGAGGCGAGAAGTCTTTCGCCGACAATGAAGCGATCGTGATGCGCAATGCGGCGGACAACGTGACGCAGGTTGTGATACCGGCGGCTGGGCATTGGTTGATGGAAGAAGCACCGACACCGACCATCAAGGCTGTTCGGGACTTTATCTCGATGACGGGGATGCAAAGCGTGGGTGCGAACTGATTGAGCACGTGCCCGGAGGGAAATATTCACCGGGCCGATGTTATCTTTGTCAGGGCGCGCAACACTTGAATCGCCCACAGGACGAGCGCGCCCGCCTTTCAAACCGAGTAGAAACCATGAACCGTCAAAAAAAACTGCAGCAGCTATTCAAGGCCAAAGCCAAAAAGGCCAGCGCCAAACTGGCACCGAAAAAACCCAAATACATCAGCAAGGCCGAGCGGTTGAAACTGGCGGCCGAAGCTGTTTCGGATGCCACCGTTTCTACCGAGAGCTGACGCGTCACTGAACCGACCCAGCGCAATTTCTAGCGCAAATTCAACCAGTTCGGGACACTCGAACTCATCGTAATACAGCTCGCGTAACGCTTGCAGGCCCTGACGCTGTCAGGCTCCGGGGGTACCGAAAGCTGTACGGTCAAGACCAGCAAAAACAGGATCAACAACGGGAAGACATAGGCGACAAGCTTTTTTGTTTTCATTGTGGATGCGCTCGTAATCTTTGAATCGGACCTGCGTCCTTGCCTTGACTGCCAGGTCGGCAATACCCTCGCCAGCGGTGCCTTCGAGTGACAATCGCTTGTCTCTGGAAGGCACGCGGCCGCTCTGTCAGCGCTCGTCGACGGTGATGAACTCGCGACGCTCGGCCATGAACGCCGGTACGTCGTCCTCGTCGGTGAAGAACTGCTCGTACCACTCGCGCAACTGGTAGACCGGGCCGTCGGTTTCGGCCAACACCGGTTTGTCGATTCGGATCTTGTGCTTCCAGATCACCACGTCCTGGTAGAACGAGTCGCGGTTGCCCTGGACATAGGCCTTGGCCACTTCCTGGTTCTGCTCCTCGGTCCAGCCCGGCACACGCTTGACCATGCAACCGAAACGCAGGTCGAAGCTATTCGGGGTCACCGGTACGTGACTGTTGAGCAAAATGGCGTGGATGCGTACGTCACCGAACATCGAACTGATGTGGGTGAAGTGGGTCGCCGGCCCGTAGTAGGCCGA
Organism: Pseudomonas sp. NPDC089569; assembly: GCF_050280625.1. Classification (NCBI taxonomy): domain Bacteria; kingdom Pseudomonadati; phylum Pseudomonadota; class Gammaproteobacteria; order Pseudomonadales; family Pseudomonadaceae; genus Pseudomonas; species Pseudomonas sp. NPDC089569. Next base: position 92,483 of record NZ_JBNNVQ010000005.1, on the reverse strand, counting down.
GGGTGCGATCAGGTCGCCGCCCAGGCGCTCGGAGTCGCCATGGAAAATCTGGTGACCGATGTGCCCTTCGAAGACGTTGGCGAAGTATTTGGTCGGCGTACCGTGCACCGGCCCGAAGTGCTGGGCATCGACCAGGTTGTCGACCAACTCGCGCGGGTTGGTTTCGATCAGCATGGTGTCGATGTTCCAGTCATGAATCCAGTCCGGATCGTCCATCTCGGGCAAGTGCGGAATGACCACGCCCTCTTTCGGTGGACGGCCTTCGGGGTTGTTCCAGACGAACAGCAGGTTGTTTTCCACGCAGGTCAGCCAGCTGCGGGTCTTGGCCTTGGGTGGAATGCGCTTGCAGTAAGGAATCTCCGCGCATTTGCCGCTGGTGTCGTACTTCCAGTGGTGGAACGGGCACACCAGCCGGTCGTTCTCGATGGTGCCCTGGGACAGGTCGGCGCCCATGTGCGGGCAATAGGCATCCAGGACGCTGATGTTGCCCTGGCTGTCGGCGAAGGCCACCAGGCGTGTGCCGAAGATTTCCAGGGTGTGGGGTTTGCCATCGCGGTAATCCTGGGCGTTGCCCAGGCAGTGCCAGCCGCGCGCGTAACGGTGGGTGCGCTGGGCGTTCTCAATGCTGATTTCAGCGAGTTTGGTCATTGTTATTGTTCCTCGGTTACAGACTTCGGGGCAGGCAATGCCCTCAGGAAAAACAGGGTGATCCCATGTCGGCCATCATTGAGCAGCCGCGCAAGGGCAGTCATCGTTCAGTTGGACTAGGTCAATCGCGACCCACTCTCAAATGGCGCCCGTTTCGCCACGGGCGCCCTGCTACACGGCTACTGGCCGAAGCGGCGCGCGGCTTCCGGCCCGAAGTCGCGGGGGCTGAAGCCGGGTTTGTTCAACAGGTAGCCGTTGCGCTGCTCGTTGATCAGGTTGAACGCCAGGTAGCTGCCGGCATTGAGGTCGTAGTACAGGCCCACGCCTGCCTGAGGTCGCTGGCTTTCGTAGGCGTAGAAGTAGTTGACCATCGAGGTGCGCCACAACTCGCCATGGTTGTCGTAGTTGTCGGCGAGCATCGGGAACCAGGTGTCTTCATCGATGTACAACTTGCGTTTGCCGTACAGATGGCGGAAACCGGGCTTGAGGGTCCCTTCCAGCTCCCACACCCGATGGCGCTCGAAACGCAGGGCGTCGGGGTTGATGTGGCCGGGGGTCAGCAGGTCGGCATACTTGAGGTTGGCCGCATGCAAGCGGTAGGTGTCATAGGGGATGAACATCTCGCGCTTGCCGACGATCTTCCAGTCATAGCGCTGCCCCGAACCGTTGAACAGGCGCACCTCATCCACGGTGATCGAACCACCGCTGCCGGGGAACGACATGTCGAAGCCATATCCCGGTGACTGGCGCACGCGGCGGGTGCCCGGATCGTAGCGCCAGGCCTGGCGCGGTTCGGTCTTGTCGTTCCAGAACTCGGTGCCGGTATTGATCTCGCCCTTGTCGCGCTGCGGCAGCAGGGTTTCATTGAGGTAGAACGATGAGTTGCCGGTGGTATCACCGACCTTGCCGGGCTCGAGCGCCGGCGCCAGGTTGCGTGAATGCACGCGTCCCCAGTTGATGTTGCCGCCCTTGAGCACATAGGCGTTGTCGGAGACGTATTCCTCGGTCCACGCCCGCAGGGTAAAGGTCGAGGCGTTCTTCAGCAGTTCCAGGCCACTGCGTGGCACGGGAAATGGCGTGCCGCCGGTCTTGCCGACCACCCCTTCACCGTCATCCACCAGGCGCGCCACGCTGGCGTTCTCGCGGGTAGCCTGGCACACCGCATCGTTGAAGCGAAAATCTCGGTGCGAGGGATAGATCGGCATTTTGTAGGTGGCCGGGTACAGTTTGAACAGGGCCTTTTGCCCGTCGGACAAGGCATCGCTGTATTGCGCGACGTTCTGTGCGGTGATCACGAACAGCGGTTTTTCGTCCGGGTACGGATCCACCGGGTGATTACCGGTGCCCTTGAAATCAACGTGGGGCGGTACACCCAGCCACTTGCCGCTGAAGGCCGGGATGCTGCCGTCGGCATTGCCGGCCTTTTCCGCGCCCAGGCACGTCAGGTCATTGCCCAGCCTTGCGATGTCCTCGGGTGCCGCGTTGACCGTACCGATGACACAGCATCCCAACAACAACGCCAGGGCCCGGCCAGGGGACTGATTTGCGCCGATCATTTTTATTCTCCTTGTGAGGTTCGACCACGGTTGCCCAGTATCGACAGCCAGAGAAACCGGCAGCATCGTCCGCACGGACTAACGCATTTTTACCCAGGCCCGCGTCACCGCCTGGACGCTTGCGGCTGCGGCGTACCCAGGGCCACCACACTGTTGAGCATGATCCGCACCAGCTCGGTCTGGCGCCGCACGCCGGTCTTGGAAAAGATCGAACGCAGGTGCGCACGCGCGGTGTTGCGGCGGATATTGAGGGTTTCCGAGGCTTCCTCCAGCGACAGGCCGTTGGCCAATTCCAGGGCCAGCGCGGTTTCCGCCGGGGTCAGGCTGTACAGTTGCGAGGTCAACACGGTGCTCACCAGCGACTTGCTCACGGCATCGCGCACATACACCACCACCGTGGGCTTGCCGTTGCCTTCGAGCAGTTCCTGGGACGGAATCAGCTCCACCACCACCCCCAGGCTGACTTGTCCTGAAGGTCGGGAGATCGAGGTCGCTTCGGCCATCTGCACACCCTTGCCGACGCCCTGCCGGGCGCGCTGGAAGGCGTTGCGCACCAGGCGCGTCAACTCCCGATTGTCACTGGGGTACGTCGCCTCCAGTCGACCGCCCACCACCTTGAGGCCGTCCTGGCTGTCGAGAATGTCCCGGGCCACGGGATTGAGTTGCACGACACTGCCGTTCTCGTCGAGCACGATGGTCGCCACCGCCAGGCGGCTGATCGTCTGCGAATACAGGCTGCCCAGCGACTCGCTGCGGTCGAGCAGCGAATGCATGTGCAAGGCCCGGCGCAGGTGCGGCAACAACATCGCGCACAGCGCCCGCTCGCTGTCGCCGAAACGTGGATGACCCTGCGGTCGATTGATGCGAAAGCGTACGGTGCCGCCATCGGGCATGCGGATATCGGCGCCGAGCATGTGGTAGCAATCGTGGGGCTGGCAAAACAACAGGTAAAACGCCGAGCGACTCCATTCGGCATCGCTGATCAGTTCATCGACGGTAAACACCGTGTCGGTGGGCAGGCCGTCGAACAGGGTGGACTTGGCGTAGTAGGCGTAGTGGTTGATTCCGCCCTCCCCCAGTTCGACATCGCCCGCAACCACCATCGGCGACAGCAGCGGTTCGTCCTGGACCCTTAGAATCAAGGTCACGAAATTGGCCTTGAACACCGATCGAAGCTCACGCAGCGAATCGTTCAGGCAGCGTGTGTCCATTGCCGAATCGTAGATGTTGCCGATGATCCGCTCGTACTCGGCCAACTCCAGCCCCATGTGCGTCAGGACCTGTGCGTTGGGCATACCACTTTGCATAACCATTCCCCAGCAACGGGCCCGACCTGCGGGCCCTCATCAATCCCATCGACAGAGCGGCGGCGACTCTCCCGCCTCACGGCAGCTCGAACAGACCGGCAGCGCCCATGCCGCCACCGATGCACATGGCAATCACCACGTAGCGCGCACCGCGGCGCCGCCCTTCGATCAGGGCGTGGCCCACCATCCGCGCACCGGACATGCCAAACGGATGACCGATGGCAATCGCGCCGCCATTGACGTTCAAGCGCTCGGCCGGGATCTGCAGTGCATCGCGGCAATGCAGCACCTGGCTGGCAAACGCCTCGTTGATCTCCCACAGGCCGATATCCGCCACGCTCAGGCCAAAGCGCTTGAGCAACCGGGGAATGGCGACCACGGGACCAATGCCCATTTCTTCGGGCGCGCAGCCTGCGACGGCAATGCCCCGGTAAATGCCCAGCGGGGTCAGTCCGCGGCGCTTGGCTTCGGCACGGCTCATCAGCAAGCAGGCCGAGGCGCCGTCAGAGAACTGTGAGGCGTTGCCGGCGGTGACGAACTCGCCCTGCTCGATCCACTTGCCGTCCTTCCACACCGGTTTCAACGCCGCCAGGTCTTCCAGACGTGTATTAGGCCGGTTGCACTCGTCACGCACGACTTGCACGCGTTCATGACCATCGGGCTGGCCGTCGGCGGCGAACAGCAGCTTGTTCACGCTCAGGCCGACGATTTCCTCATCGAACAGACCGTCACGTTGCGCGGCGGCGGTGCGCAACTGGCTTTGCAGTGAATACTCGTCCTGGGCGGCACGACTGACGCCATAGCGGCGAGCCACGATCTCGGCGGTTTCGATCATCGGAATGTAGGCCGCGGGCATCACCTGCAACACGGCTTCGGATTGGGCGCGATAGGTGTTCTTGTGCCGGGTCTGGGTCAGCGACAAGGACTCCACGCCGCCACCGATGGCGATGTTCATCTCGCCGCTCATGATGCCTTTGGCGGCCACGCCGATACTCATCAGGCCCGACGCACACATCCGGTCCAGGGCCATGCCCGGCACGCTGTCCGGCAAGCCGCCGGTGTAGGCGCAGAGCCGGCCGATGTTGTAGGCCTGGGTGCCCTGTTGCACCGCCGCGCCCATGATCACATCCTCCACATCACCCGGCTCGATGCCGGCGCGCTCGACGACTGCGCGCACGACATGGCCGCCCAGCACAGGTGCCTCGGTATCGTTGAACGATCCGCGAAACGATTTGGCCAGCGCGGTACGGGCGGTGGCGACGATGACGACTTCATTCAGGTCCATGGGTAACTCACTCGCAGGCAGGGTTGAAGGTGTAGCGGCTGATGGTGTCGATCACGCACCCGGGGCGTGCCTGGCCCTCGACTTCCACGGTGATGCGCACCACCAGTTGCACGGCGTCGCCGAGCCATTCGGCGCGGACGATCCGGCCACTGCCGCGCACCCGCGAGCCGACCTTGACCGGCGCCGGGAAGCGCACCCGATCGCTGCCGTAGTTGACGCCCATCGCCATGTTTTCGATGGTCAGCAACTGCGGCATGAACAGATTGGCCAGCGACTGGGTCAGGTAACCGTGGGCAATGCAGGCGCCGAAGGGACCGTTGGCGGCGCGTTGCGGATCGACATGAATCCACTGGTGGTCACCCGTCGCTTCGGCAAACAGGTCGATGCGTTCCTGGCTGATGGTCAGCCATTCGGTATGGCCCAGGTCCAGGCCCTCGGCCGCCAGCAACGCCGCGGCCGTGTTGAAAACATGACTCATGGATTGATCCTCAAGCTTGCTGCGAACTGACGGACAGCACTTCACCGACCATGTAGGAGGCGTAGTCGCTGGCCAGGAACATCATCACGTTGGCCACTTCCCAGACCTCGGCGGCACGGCCGAATGCTTCGCGACCGGCAAGGCTGGCGAGCAGCTCTTCGCTGGAGGCTTTCTTGAGAAAATCGTGCAGGGCGATCGATGGCGATACCGCATTGATGCGCACGCCGAACTCGGCGGCTTCCAGGGCGCTGCAGCGGGTCAGCGCCATCACCCCGGCCTTCGCGGCGGCGTAATGGGCCTGTTCCTTTTGCGCGCGCCAGCCGAGCACCGAGGCGTTATTGACGATGGCGCCGGCGCCCCGGTGCTGCATGTGCGGCAACATCGCCCGGGTCATGCGGAAGGTGCCGGTCAGGGTGACATCCAGCACCCGCGACCATTCCTCGTCGCTCATCTCCACCAGGCGCTTCTGGCCACCCAGACCTGCGTTGTTGATCAACACATCGACGCCACCCAGGACCTCTTCGGCCGCCGCCACCAGCGCCTGAACCTCGTCTTCGACTGTGACGTTGCACAACTGGCCATAAATCGCCTGCAACCCCGTCTCGGCCTTGAGGCGCTCCACCGCCTCCTCCAGGCGACGCGGATGCACGTCGCTGATCATCAGCGCCCGGCAACCTTCCTCGGCACTGCGCCGGGCCGCCGAATAACCGATACCGGCGCCTGCGGCAGCGGTAATCAACACTGACTTGCCGGCCAGCAATTGATGACCGGGCACATAAGGGGGGGCTTGTCTCACAGCGTCTACCTCCGAAGAAATCAATACGCTGTAGTTGTACGGGGGGCGCTGCGCGGGCACATCGTCAAAATGGGGTATGGCGTGCGGTACACCGCATCGCCGGGTTCCCCGTACCGTAGGAGCCAGGCTCGCCGGCGAAGAACGATAACGCGGTGCGACAGATACACCGCGGTGCCCCGTTCGCCGTAGGAGCCAGGCTTGCCGGCGAACAACGATAACGCGGTGCGACAGGTACACCGCGGCGCCCCGTTCGCCGTAGGAGCCAGGCTTGCCGGCGAAGAACGATAACGCGGTGTGACAGATACACCGCGGCGCCCCGTTCGCCGTAGGAGCCAGGCTTGCCGGCGAAAAACGATAACGCGGTGCGACAGGTACACCGCGGCGGCTGGTTCGCGGGCAAGCCTCGCTCCTACAGGCGAAGAACGATAACGCGGTGCGACAGGTACACCGCGGCGCCCCGTTCGCGGGCAAGCCTCGCTCCTACAGGCGAAGAACGATAACGCGGTGCGACAGGTACACCGCGGCGCCCCGTTCGCGGGCTAGCCTCGCTCCTACAGGCGAACAACGATGACGCGGTGCAGCAGGTACACCGCTCGCGCCCAGGGTGTGTTCAACTGCCCCACACCCGTTGTGCCTTCGGCGCCTGGGCGAGGATGGCGTCCACGGCCGCGCCGATTTCTTCGACCTGCCACAACGCCCCCTTGTCGCGGGTGACGCCGGTGCGCCAGCCGTCACCCAGCGAGATCCTTCCGCCCTGGCTCTCAAACACCTGACCGCTGACGTGGGCCGACGCCGCGCTCCCCAGCCACACCACCAGCGGCGCGACGTTTTCCGCCGCCCAGGCATCGAAGCTGCCGTCCTCGGGCTTTTTCACCACGTCCGGCATGGCGCTCTCGGTCATGGAAGTCCGGGCAGCCGGCGCCAGGGCGTTGGCGGTGACGCCGTAGCGGGCCAGTTCCGCCGCCTGCACCAAGGTCAGCGACGCGATACCGCCTTTGGCCGCCGAATAATTCGACTGCCCGACCGACCCTTGCAGGCCGGCGCCGGAGCTGGTGTTGATGATCCGGGCATCGACCGGGGTGCCGGCCTTGGCCAGGTCGCGCCAGCGGCGGCCGAGGATATTGGCCAGGCAGTAGTGACCCTTGAGATGCACGCGCATGACCATGTCCCAGTCTTCTTCACTGAGGCTGATGAACATGCGGTCGCGCAAGACCCCGGCGTTGTTGATCAGCACATGCACTTCACCGAACGCCGCCAATGCCGCGTCGACGATGCGCTGCGCCGTGGCCAGGGTGGTGATGTCGTCACTGTTGGCGATGGCCCGGCCACCCTGGGCGCGAATTTCACCGGCCACATCCTCGGCGGCTTCGGCGCGAATATCGTTGACCACCACATTGGCCCCTTGCGCGGCAAACGCCAGGGCGTAGGCCCGACCGAGCCCGCCGCCGGCCCCGGTGATGATCACGGTACGGTCTTTACACATCGTCATGTCTGACTCCTTGAAAATCGGGCTGGCCGCACGCACCAAGCGGCGGCCAGGAAAAACTCACAGGCGTTCGATAATGGTCACGTTGGCCTGGCCGCCGCCTTCACACATGGTTTGCAGGCCATAGCGACCGCCGCTGCATTCCAGCTCGTTCAGGAGCGTGGTCATCAGTCGTGCACCGGTGGCCCCCAACGGGTGGCCCAGGGCAATCGCGCCGCCGTTGACGTTGGTGCGTGCCGGGTCGTAATCGAGCTCCTTGGCCCAGGCCATGACCACCGAGGCAAAAGCCTCGTTGATCTCGACACAGTCGATGTCGGCCATGCCCAGGCCACTTTTGGCCAGCGCCCGGCGGGTGGCGGCAATCGGCGCGGTGAGGTGCCAGATCGGATCGTCACCCAGCACAGTCAGGTGATGAATCCGCGCCCGTGGCGTCAGGTCGTAGCGTTTGAGCGCCGCTTCGGACACCACCAACAACGCCGCCGAGGCGTCGCAGGTCTGGCTGGATACCGCCGCAGTGATCGACGGGAACTGCGGGTCCACCGGCTGCAATTCGGCCATCTTGGCCAGGCTGCTCTGGCGCGGAGTCTCATCCACCGCCAGCCCCTGGCAGGTGACGATTTCCCGGGCGAATCGCCCACTGGCGATGGCCGCAAGCGCCCGTTCGTGGCTCTGCAGGGCAAAGGCTTCCATTTGCTCGCGACTGATCTGCCAGTGATCGGCGATCCGCTGGGCGGCGTAGAACTGGTTCACCGGCTGCTGGCCAAAACGCGCGCGCCAGCCAAGGCTGCCCGAGAACGGATCGGCAAACCCCAGCGGCTGACCGGCCAGCATCGCCGAGGAAATCGGGATTTGGGTCATGGTCTGCACCCCGCCCACCGCGACCACATCCTGGGTGCCGCTCATCACGGCCTGCGCCGCGAAGTGCAGCGCCTGTTGTGACGAACCGCACTGGCGGTCGACCGTGGTGCCGGGCACCGAAAGCGGCAAACCGGCGGCCAGCCAACTGGTGCGGGCGATGTCGCCGGCCTGCGATCCGATGGTGTCGACGCAGCCGAAAATCACATCGTCGTAGTCTTCGGCGGGAATCACGTTGCGTTCCACCAGCGCCTTGAGCACGTGGGCGCCCAGGTCAATGGCATGGACTTCGCTCAAGGCGCCCTTGCGCTTGCCGGTAGGGGTACGCAGTGCATCAACAATGTAGGCCTGTGCCATGACTCACTCCTCGAAAGTATGCCCCGGCCCCAGGCCGGTGGCGTCGGCGAACAGGTAGTCGCTGACACGGGTTTTGTGGAAGCCGCGATCCCCCCAGGACGCATCCAGGGCCCAGGCGCGCTTCATGAACATCTGCAGATCCACTTCCCAGGTGTACCCCATCGCACCGTGCACCTGGATGCCCTTGCGGGCCGCGACCCAGCTGGCTTCGTTCGCCGCCAGCCGCGCTTGCGAAACCCACACGCTGGCGTTGACGTCACCGCGAGCCAAAGCGTGGGCGGCGCGATACAGCACCGGCTTGGCCTGTTCGATGTAACGGGCGACATCGGCCAGGTGATGCTTGACCGCCTGGAAGCTGCCGATCGGTTTGCCGAACTGTTTGCGCTGGGCCACGTAGTCCACCGACAAATCGAGCATGCGTTGCGCCAGACCCAGCAGTTGCCCGGCCACCGACAGCGCCCCACGGTCCAGCAGGCGCGCCTGCAAGGCCCGACCCTGCTCGCCGCTGGCGATGCAGGTTGCCGGCGACGGGGTCCAACTGACCTGGCCCAGGCGCCGCGAAGCATCGATACTCGGCGCGTTCGCCACGTCCACCTCGGCACGCGGCAGCACATGGATGTCATCGCCGTCGGTGAGGATCAGCACCTCGGCCAGCTGCGCATCGCTGACCAGCGCGTTGACCGGGTGACCGATGGCCAGGCGCAGGCTGCCGTCGGCGATCCGTGGCAACAGATCGGCGCGGGCCGGGTGCCCGTCGGGCAACGCAGCGAGCAACCCGCTGGCGACATAAGCGGTATCGGCCAGCGAATCGGGAATGGCGTAGTAGCCCAGTTCCTGGGTCATCAGCGCCCAGGTGACATCGTCCATGCCCAGGCCGCCTTCGGCCTCGGGTACCGACAAGGCGGTCAGGCCCTGGCCGGCAATCTTGTTGCGCAACTCCCGTGAGCGACCCGGATCGGTTTCCCAGATCTCCCTGAGCATTTCCGGGGCGGCCTCGGTCATCAGGAAACGACTGATGGCTTCGCGGAACGCCACCTGGTCATCGTTGAAAGTGAAGTCCATGGGCGGTTCCTTATTTGGGCAAGCCAAGCATCCGCTCGGCAATGATGTTGCGCTGGATTTCGTTGGTGCCGGCATAGATCGGCCCGGACTGGGCGAACAGGAAGCCCTCCAGCCAACCCGCCGCATCGCCGGCCTGCGCGCCCTTGGTCAGCAGTTCGCCGCGCGTGCCAAGAATGCGCATGGCAGTCTCGTGCATCTTCAGGTCCAGCTCCGACCAGATGATCTTGTTGATGCTCGACTCGGCGCCGATCTGCTCGCCCCGATTCAGCCGGCCCACGGTGTGATAAGCCGACAGCGCATAGGCTTCGGCGCCCATCCAGGTATCCAGCACGGCATCGCGCAGGCCGGGATCACGGTCGGCGCTGGCGCGGTTGGCCTTGTACAGTTCAACCAGCTTGCGTGCCGTGGCCTGGAAGCGCGCCGGCGAGCGCAGCAACAGTCCGCGCTCGAAACCGGCGGTGGCCATCGCCACGTGCCAGCCCTGCCCTTCCTCGCCAATACGATTGGCCACCGGTACCCGCACATCATCGAAAAACACTTCGGCGAATGCGTCCTTGCCGTTGAGTGCCTTGATCGGGCGAATGCTCACCCCTGGCGTGTCCAGCGGAACCATGACAAACGACAGGCCGTGGTGACGGGTCGATCCCGGCTCGCTGCGGAACAGACCGAACAGCCAGTCGGCATAAATCGCCCGGGTCGACCAGGTCTTCTGCCCGTTGATCACGTAATGGTCGCCGTCGAGTACCGCGCGACTGGTGATCGCCGCCATGTCGGAGCCCGCGTTGGGTTCCGACCAGCCTTGCGCCCACATGTCCAGGCTGGCGGCCATGCGCGGCAGGAAGCGTTGTTTTTGCTCCGGGGTGCCGAACTCCATCAGCGTCGGCCCCAGCAACAGTTGGCCGTTCTGGTTGACGCGCATCGGTGCCCCGGCGCCGTAATACTCTTCTTCGAAGATCAGCCATTCGATCAGGTCGCTACCGCGACCACCCAGTTCGGCCGGCCACATGACCATCGACCAGCGGCTCTCGAACAGCTTGGCTTCCCAGGCGCGGTGTTGTTCAAAGCCTTCGCGGGTGTCGTAGCTGGCCAGGGGTTCGCGCGGCAAGTTGCTCGCCAACCAGGCGCGCACTTCGGCGCGGAAGGCGTTTTGCTTGGGGGTGTAAGTCAGGTCCATGGCGATCCCTCAGAACTTGGCGTCGCGTTTTTCGACGAAGGCCCGGCGCGTTTCCGCCGAGTCCGGGTTGCTGTAGGCCTGCATGGTGAAGCCTTGCTCCCAGCGGTATTTGTCTTCCAGGTTGCCGTCTTCGATGCCGTTCAAGGCTTCCTTGGCGATGCGGATCATGCCCGGGCTCTTCTGGGCGATTTTCGCCGCGATCTCCAATGCGGTTTCGCGCAGGCGGTCCTTGCTCACGATGCGCTCGATAAATCCGTACTGCAGGGCTTCGGGCGCGCCGATGCGATCACCGGTGAAGAACAGGTAACGGACTTTTTGCACCGGGAACAGGCGTTGCAGGTGCGCACCGCCGCCCATGGCGCCACGGTCGACTTCCGGCAAGGCGAAGGTCGCGCATTCGGAGGCCACGACAATGTCCGCCGCCCCGGTGATGCCAATGCCGCCGCCGAGGACAAAACCATGGACCGCGACAATCACCGGCACCGGGTTGCGGTGCACGGCCTTGAAGGTGGCGTAGTTGCCGGCATTGACCTCGACTATCCGCTGCGGATGCTGATCCAGTTCCTTGATGTCCACGCCGGCGCAAAAGCCCCGGCCTTCGGCACGGATCACGATGACCCGCACCTCGGGGTTGGCCCCGAGGGCTTCGATCTGCCGCGCCAGCGCATGCCACTCCTGGCTGTCGAGGGCGTTGACCGGCGGCTTGGCGATCACCAGTTCAGCGATCCCCTGATTGAGTTGCGTCGTAAAGGCCTGGTTCACAGGGGTTCTCCAATGCTGACGGAATGGTTCGAAGGTGGGCACTGGCTACGGGCCAGGAGCGCGTCCAGGCAGATTCGGGCTTCGTTGGCGATGCCCTCGATGACGTCACGGCAACTGAGCAACTCATCGATGGCCGCCGCGACCTGGCCGCTGGGCAGGATGCCCTCGTCCGGGGCGCCATCGACCATCGAGCGCTGCAACAGCACCGGTTGGTTGGCGGCCATCACCACTTGCGACAGCTGCGACGGGTCTTCACGCAGGGCACGGATAAACACCGAGGCCATGTGCCCCAGGCTCATGCCCGTCTGCTGCTTCCACTGCCAGGCGCTGCCCAGGGCAATGCGCAGGCGACCGAAGGGGCCGGCCTGTTCCAGGTGATTGATGAAACGGTTTTCGATCATGCGATGACGCATGCCATCGACTGCGGTGGTCACGCGCACCTGTTGCGGGTCGTTGACCTTCAGGTAGCGCTCCAGCGTCGCGGCCGGGGTCGGCGATTCGCGCGTCATCAGAAACCGCGTGCCCATGGCGATACCGGCGCCGCCGGCGGCCAGCACCGCTGCCAGGCCGCGGCCGGTGGCGAACCCACCGGCCGCGATCACCGGCACCTCGACTGCCGCCAATACCTGGGGCAGCAGGATCGAACTGGGCACACCGCCGGTATGGCCACCGCCCTCGCCGCCCTGGATGGTGATCAGATCGGCACCCAGTTCGACTGCCTTGAGCGCATGCTTGAGCGCGCCCACGGTGGGAATGCACAGCACGTTGGCCGCCTTGAAGCGGGCGATGGTCTGCCTGTCCGGGCCGCGTCCGTAGCTGACGGCGCGCAAGCGGTACTGGATCGCCAGGTCAACGCACTGTGCCGCGTTGTCCTGGAACATATGGAAATTGAGGCCGAAGTTGCTGCCACCGGTGGCGTCGATCACCTTGCGGATTTCGCCTTCCAGCTCATCGGCCGCGATGGTCGCCCCGGCCAGGAAACCGAAGCCTCCGGCCTGGGTGGTGGCGATCACCAGATTGGCATCGGCGACCCAGCCCATGGCGGTTTGCACAATCGGGTAGCGGCAACCGAGCGCCTCGGTCAGTGGCGTCTGCAACCAGCGGTTCATTGGTTTTTTTCCTCGGCCTGCTTGTTGGCCCGCGCCATGCCCTTGGCGTCGAAGCCGCCCAGTTTGTCGCCGGACAACAGCTCGTTGTGGGCATGGGCAAAATGGTGCCAGGCGAACACCGCATCCATCGCCGTGCGCTTGCCTTGCAGGTCCTCGACATGGTTGATCGCCTGCTTGGTCAGGGCCAGGCCCATGCGCGGCTGACGGGCGACACCGGCGGCCAGGGCATAGGTGGCCTGCTCCAGTTCCTCGCGGGGCACCAGGCGGTTGACCATGCCCACCTGATAAGCACGGGTGGCGCTCATGCGGTCGCCGGTGAAGAGAAATTCCTTGGCGATACGCGGGTTCATTTCATAGGGATGGGCGAAATACTCCACCCCCGGAATGCCCATGCGCACCACCGGGTCCTGAAAGAAGGCATCGTCGCTGGCGACGATCAGGTCGCACACCCAGGCCAGCATCAGCCCGCCAGCCACGCAGGCGCCATGGACCATGGCAATGGTCGGCTTGGGCAGTTCGCGCCAGCGTCGGCACATGCCCAGATACACCTCTTGCTCACGGGCGTAGAGCTGCTCGCCACCGGGCTTGTTGGTGTGGTCCCACCACAAATGCGCGCGCTCGAACGGCTTGTCGATGTCGCGCCCCGGCGTGCCGATGTCGTGGCCCGCCGAGAAATGCTTGCCGTTGCCGCGCAGGACGATGACCTTGACGCTGTCGTCGTCCACCGCCTGGCGAAACGCAGCGTCCAGGGCGTAGGTCATCTGCGAATTTTGCGCGTTGTTGAAAGTCGGCCGGTTCAGCGTCAGCGTGGCGATACCCTCGGCCACGCTGTACAGCACCGGGGTGTCCGTCTCGTAGACGGCGTTGTCCTGGCGGACGATGAACTCACTGTCGCTGCTGTGCATGCTCGCTGTCCTTGCCTCAGGCCGTACGGATGCCGGGCGGGTTGCCCTTGATCGCCGTGGCGCGGTAATCGTGGGGATCGAGCCGGCGGATCAGGGCCAACTGCTCACCCGTGGGGTGTACGGTTTCGTGCAGTTGCGCGGACTTGAGCAACGGGAAACCGGTGTTGTCCTGGACCTGCTCGAAACTCACGCCAGGGTGCAGCGAACGCACCTGCACGGCCCGCTGCGGTCCGTTGAAATCGAGCACGCACAAGTCGCTGACCACGCAATGAATGTCCATCAGGTCGCGGCGGGCACCTTCAGGCCAGCGATCGGCCTTGAAACCGACGCCGGAGACCATGTCCACCTCGCCGCTGACGAACACCCGGGTGTTGTGGCTGGGCACGAAGAACGAGTTGAGGTGGTTGATGCTGTTGCCCGGCAAGCCGCGCACACCGAGGATCGCGGTCCTGGGCTTTTGATAGTCGCCGACGCAGGACAGGTTGGTCTGGCCCCAGCGGTCGATCTGGGTCGGCCCGATCATCGCGTGGCGACGCCCGCCCCACACGCATTCGAACACCCGCTCGAACGACAGGTAGCCCGAGTAACGCGGCACGTAGTCGCCACGCGGCCCCAACGGGATCGGCTCTTCGACCAGGAACGCCTCGCTGTCGGTCATCAGCAGTTCCGGACTGTGGGTCAGTTTGGCCAGGCTGGCGCCCAGGCGCGGGATGACGCCCAGGCCCGAGGCGATCACTTCGCCATTGCCGCGCCAGGCTTCGGAGGCTGCGACGATCATCAGTTCAGCCAGGGTGAAATCACAGGTTGCAGACATGGTCGCTAGTCCTCAGAACACGGGAAGGGGCAATGCGCCCATGGAGTCGGCACCGCCGTTCTGTGCCTGATAGACCTGCTCGCCATCGGCGATGTAGGTCTGCACATAGTCCTGCCAGCCGTTTTCCGCCTGGCTGCTGGCGACATAGCCCTTGAGGTGCTTGATGTCCCAGCCGTAGTCAGGCGCGCAGGCTGTCGGGTGGGCACCGAGGGGGGCATGCACCACGCCGCTCACCAGGTAGCGCTCGAAGGTGTTGAAGCGGGCCTGATCGGCGTTCAGCTCCAGGCGCTCCTCCAGGCGTTCGCACGAGACAATGCAACGGTTGGCGGCGCGGGCAAACAGGTGATCGAAGTAAGGGTCCGGCCCGGTCACCAGGCAGTTGCCCAGGCGATCGGCGACGTTGACATGCACGAACGCCACGTCGAGGTTGAGCGCCGGCATCGCCAGCAGCACCTCGCCATCGGCATAGGGCGACTGGATGGTCTTGAGTTCCGGGTTCAAGCGCGTCACATCGGTGGCCAGGCCACAGCGGGTCGGCAGGAACGGCAGGCGCATGCCGGCGGCGCGCAGGCCCCACTGGAACATGCCTTCGTCCAGCTCCATCAATTCCAGCTGGCCGGCCTCGCGGGCCTTGCGGTAGTAGGGTTCGAGCGGAATGGCATCCAGGGTGGCGAAGCCGAACACCAGCTTCCTGACCTTGCCGGCGGCACACAGCATGCCCACTTCAGGGCCGCCATAGGCGACCACGGTCAGGTCCTTGACCGGTGAACGCAGGATCTCGCGCACAATGGCCATCGGCTTGCGCCGCGGGCCCCAGCCACCGAAACCGATGGTCATGCCATCGCGCAATTGGGCGACCGCATCGGCCGCTGTCAGTTGTTTGTTCATATTGATCATTCCTTACTGTTGGCCGACCGAAAAGTCGTGCCCCCAAATGCTCACGCGGGTGAACTCGAACGCCGAATGTTCGGCCCAGTCGACTTGCAACCCGCCAAAGCCGTACTCCAGGTCGAAACCCGACGGCGTCTTCATGTAGAAACTGGTCATGCGGTCGTTCAGGTGCTGGCCGAGGGTGGCCGACAGGGTCACCTCGTGGGCGAGCAGACGGTCGTGGGCACGGCCGACTTCGGTCATCGAATCGACCTCGACCATCACGTGCACACAGCCCGACGGCACCGGGTATTCAGCCAATGCCAGGCTGTGGTGACGGGCATTGCGGCAATGCAGGAAGTGAATGCGGATCGGCGGTGCCGACGGGTCGGGTCGGAAGTTGAAAATGTCCGACAGCTGGAAACCCAGCACCTCCTTGGCGAACGCCAGGGTGGCGTCGAAATCCGGTGCCGGCAGCACGGTGTGGCCCAGGCCCATGTCGCCGGTGACGAAACGCGGTACGCCCTGCGGCGAGACAAACGGCAGGCAATCGGAACGATGGCCCCAGCTCAGCTCATGGCAATTGCCCGACGGATCGGTGACCTTGACCAACGCCTGCACCCCGCGCTGGTCGATCTCGGCGGCAGTGCCCGCTTGCCATTCGATGCCGGCCGCATTGAGGTGCTCCAGCGCGGTCTGGAAGGCCTGCTCGCCGGCCAACTCCCAGCCCGAAGCCAGGTAGCGCGCTTCGCTGCCTTCGACGATCAGCATGCGAAACGGACGCTCGTCCATCTTCACGTACAGGCCACCGCCCGGTGCGGGATGTACCTGCATGCCCAGCACGTCCTCGGCGTAACGCTGCCAATGGCTGAGGTTTTCGATCTGCGAGACGAAATAGCTCAAACCGCGAATGTCGATCATGCCCAGGTCCTCGTTGGCTGAATGGCTTTCGTGGCGGGCATTGTGCAAAGCGCCGTACGGTGCTTCATCGTCCGTTGAGACTAAGCACCACCGGCCTTGCACCCTCTTGCAGCGGGTGCTCCGTTCGCCGTAGGAGCCAGGCTTGCCGGCGAAGAACGAAGACGCGGAGCAACAGATAAACCACGTCGTCTGGTTCGCGGGCAAGCCTCGCTCCTACAGGCGAAGAACGATAACGCGGTGCAACAGGTACACCGCGGCGCTCCGTTCGCCGTAGGAGCCAGGCTCGCCGACGAAGAACGAAGACGCGGTGCAACAGATAAACCACGTCGTCTGGTTCGCGGGCGAGCCTCGCTCCTACAGGCGAAGAACGATAACGCGGTGCGACAGGTACACCGCGGCGCCTGGTTCACCGTAGGAGCCAGGCTCGCCGGCGAAGAACGAAGACGCGGAGCAACAGATAAACCGCGTCGTCTGGTTCGCGGGCGAGCCTCGCTCCTACAGGCGAAGAACGATAACGCGATGCGACAGATACACCGCGGCGCCTGGTTCACCGTAGGAGCCAGGCTCGCCGGCGAAGAACGAAGACGCGGAGCAACAGATAAACCGCGTCGTCTGGTTCGCGGGC
>NZ_JBNNVQ010000005.1:16511-75374 GCF_050280625.1 Pseudomonas sp. NPDC089569 | reverse complement strand
CGAGCCTCGCTCCTACAGGCGAAGAACGATAACGCGGTGCGACAGGTACACCGCGGCGCCTGGTTCGCCGTAGGAGCCAGGCTTGCCGGCGAAGAACGATAACGCGGTACAACATATGCACCGCGGCGCCTGGTTCGCGGGCAAGCCTCGCTCCTACAGGCGAAGAACGCTTTGGCTGCCTAGTCCGTTTTAATGATTCGAACAGCACCTGCGCCGCCCCAGACTGCAGCATTCATCCGCTTTGCAGAGACAGCCCCATGGAGTTCGCTTTTACCGAAGAACACTTGATGATTCGCGACAGCGCCGAGCGTTTTCTCGCCCAGGCCAGCGACTCGCATGCCGTGCGCGCCGCCATGAGCCGCGCGGATGGCCATGACCCCGAGGTCTGGCAACGGATCGGCCAGGAACTGTACTGGCCGGCCCTGATGGTGCCCGAGCGCTTTGGCGGGATGGGCCTGGGGTTTGTCGATCTGGCGATCCTGCTGGAACAAAGCGGTCGCTACCTGCTGGGCTCACCGCTATTCGCCACCGCCTGCCTGGCCACACCGGCGCTGTTGCTGGGCCATAACGAGGCGGTGCAGGAACATTGGCTGGGGGCGATTGCCGCCGGTGAAACCCGTGCAACCCTGGCCTTCGCCAGTGTGCCGGGGCTTGAGGCCAGCAGCGTGCAGGCCGTGGCCGAACCGTGCCCCGCAGGCTGGTCCCTCAATGGCCGGTACGCCCAGGTCATCGATGGCGCCTCGGCGGATCTGTTGATCGTCGCCGCCCGCGCTCCGGGGACTCAAGACGTTCAGGGCATCAGCCTGTTCGCCCTGCCCGCCGATACGCCGGGTGTGATGCGCACGCCCCTGGCGACCCTGGACCAGACCCGTCGCCTGGCACGCATCGATTTGCAGGATGTGCAGGTCAACGAAGCGCAACGACTTTGCGGTCCCGAACTGGGCTGGGCGGTGCTGCGCGATACCCTGCTGATCGCCGCCATCGGGCTCGCCGCCGAGCAGACCGGTGGCGCGCAACAGGCCCTGGACCTGACCCTGGCCTACATTGCCGAGCGCCGGCAGTTCAAACGCACCATTGCCAGTTTCCAGGCGATCAAACACCGCTGCGCCGACATGATGCTGCAAGTCGAATGCGCCCGCTCGGCGGCCTACTACGCCGCCTGCGTGGCCCAGGAACGCCTCGCGTCCGAGGGCGATGCCACGGTGGCAGGCGAACTCGAACTGGCGGCCGCCACCGCGAAGATCCATGCCAGCGAGACGTTTTTCCACTGCGCCGCCGAGTCGATTCAATTGCACGGCGGCGTCGGCTTCACCTGGGAATACGATCCACACCTGTACTTCAAACGTGCCCGCGCCGGCGAGCAACTGCTGGGCAGCCCGGCGTTGCACCGTGAGCGCCTGGCCGCGCAACTATTGGGAGAGCAAGCATGAAAATCGGTTTCAGTCGTGCCGACGAAGCATTCCGCGATGAAGTCGCCCAGTGGATGGCCGAGCACCTGAGCGGCGAATTTGCCCCCCTGCGCTTTCGCGGCGGGCCGGGGGATGAACACAGTTTTCCAGAGGAACGCAAGGCCTGGGAGCGCGAACTGGCCGCCGGTGGCTGGATCGGCGTCGGCTGGGCCAGGGAACAGGGCGGCCGGGGACTGTCCATCAGCCAGCAGGTGATCTTCCACGAAGAATATGCCCGTGCAGGTGGGCCAGGACGCATGGGGCATATTGGCGAAGGCCTGGTCGGCCCCACCCTCGCCGCTTTCGGCACGCGCGAGCAACAGCAGCGCCTGTTGCCCGGCATCCTCGACGGCAGCCAGTTCTGGTGCCAGGGCTACTCGGAACCGGGCGCGGGTTCGGACCTGGCCAACGTACAGACGCGGGCGAAACTCGATGCCTCGGGCGAAAACTGGCTGATCAGCGGGCAGAAAGTCTGGACCTCCCTGGCCCATGAAGCGGACTGGTGTTTCGTGCTGGCACGCACCGAACCCGGCAGCCAGGGGCATCAGGGCCTATCGTTTTTGCTGGTGCCGATGGACCAGGCCAGCATTGGCGTGCAACCGATCCAGCAACTGACCGGCACCAGCGAATTCAACGAGGTGTTCTTCGACGAGGCCGTCACTGGCGTCGACAACCTGATCGGCCAACCGGGCGACGGCTGGAAGATCGCCATGGCCCTGCTGGGCTTTGAACGCGGCGTGTCCACCCTGGGCCAGCAGATGCAGTTCCACAACGAACTCGACGAAATCATCCGCATCGCCCGCGCCAACGGCGCCGCGCGCGACCCGCTGCTGCGCCAGCGCATCGCCCAGGCCTGGGCCGGGCTCAAAGTGCTGCGCTACAACTCCCTGCGCATGCTCTCGGGCCCGCAGGACGGCAACCTCGGTCGTGAAGCGATGATCTACAAGCTTGCATGGTCGAACTGGCACCGCGACCTGGGAAAACTGGCCATGGACGTGCTGGGCGATGCCGCGGAAATCCTCGATGCCGAGCCCTACCAGCTCAACCGCCTGCAGTCGTTGTTCCTGTTCACCCGCTCCGACACCATTTATGGCGGCAGCAACGAGATCCAGCGCAACGTGATTGCCGAACGAGCGCTGGGCATGCCACGCGAACCTCGGATCACCAATTAGAACGACACCCCGCCCTGTAGGAGCCAGGCTTGCCGGCGAAGAACGATGACGCGGTGTGACAGATACATTGTGGTGTCTGGTTCGCGGGCAAGCCTCGCTCCTACGGGCGAACAACGATAACGCGGTATGACAGATACATTGTGGCGTCTGGTTCGCGGGCGAGCCTCGCTCCTACGGGCGAAGAACGATGGCGCGGTGCAACAGATACACCGCAGCGCCCGGTTCGCCCGTAGGAGCCAGGCTCGCCGGCGAAGAACGATTACGCGGTGCGGCAGATACACCGCAGCGCCTGGTTCGCGGGCAAGCCTCGCTCCTACGGGCGAACAACGATAACGCGGTGCAACAGATACACCGCGGCGCCTGGTTCGCCTGTAGGAGCCAGGCTCGCCGGCGAAGAACGATGACGCGGTATGACAGATACATTGTGGCGTCTGGTTCGCGGGCAAGCCTCGCTCCTACGGGCGAACAACGATAACGCGGTGCAACAGATACACCTCGGTGCCTGGTTCGCCTGTAGGAGCCAGGCTCGCCGGCGAAGAACGATGGCGCGGTGCGGCAGATACACCGCAGCGCCTGGTTCGCGGGCAAGCCTCGCTCCTACAGAAAATCCCCCGGTGTTATCGAAACCTCAACGCACCCGAATCTTCGGATCGCCCGCCCCGCGACGCAGGTGGGTGAGAAAGCCTTCCAGCGGTGCGGGTTCGGCGATGTGCGGCAAGGCGTCCTTGTCCGGGCGTTGGGCCCAGAACGCATCCCAGGACGGAAACAGCTCGTGGAAAGTGCCGGCATAAGGCTCGCGCCCCGGCCAACGCATTTTCAAGCCGCCAATCGGTGGCTTGTTCAGGTCGGTCGCGTACCAGTAGCACGGCAGGCGGCGGCGGAAACACCAACGCCCATCGATCCGCTCGTAGTCGTCCCAGTAGAGCATCTGCATGATCACCCACTCCGGGCCCGTTTCATGCTCGTTCTTCGAATAGACCACGCCGGTGGCGTGGTCGGCATCGCTGAACTCGATGATGTGCTGCCCCAGGTGATGAGAGGTGCCGTGGAACTGTTTGCGCATGGTTTCGTCCAGCCAGGCCTTGAGATGCGCACGCCCCGTCTTGTCGCGACCGACACGCACGTCCGGGGCGAAGCAGTTGGCCATGGCATCCATGTCGCGCATGTCCAGCGCCAGGGCGTATTTGCCGGCCAGTTGGCGGATCGCATCCAGCGACTCCAGGCGGTCGATGCGCGCCAGCAATGCATTTGTGTCCTGGTTCATCAGTCGAGCACCGTGTACAGGTCCGAACCGCGCCCGCCATCCACCGCCAGGCTGGCACCGGTAACGTACGAGGCCTCATCGCTGGCCAGGAACACGATGGCGTTGGCCAGCTCCACCGGCAGGCCGACCCGTTTCATCGGGATCACTTTTTCGGTGTTGCTGCGGGTCTTGGCGTCAGCCAGCATGCCCGCCGTGGCCGGGGTGTCGACCACGCCCGGAATGATCACGTTGCAGCGGATGTTATGCGGTGCGCCCTCGCTGGCCGCCGCCCGGCTGAAGTTGATCACCGCCGCCTTCGCCGCCGAGTAGCCGGCCATCCATGCGGTGCCGAACAGACCGCAGATGGACGCGATGTTGACGATCGATCCGCCACCCTGCGCTTTCATCAATTGCATCGCGGTGCGGGTGCCCCAGAAGGTGCCGTCCACGGTGGTGGCGAAGTTGGCGTGCCAGTCAGCCGTGGTCATCGTGTCGATGCCACCCCAGGTGTAGGCCATGGCGTTGTTGACCAGGATGTCCAGGCGCCCGTGCCGCTGCGCGGTGGCTTGCAGCGCATCGACATAAGCCTGCTCGTCGCTGACATCGGCCACGGCGATGTCGGCCTGTCCGCCCTGGGCACGGATTTTTTCCTGTACGCCTTGCAGAGGTTCGATGCGGCGGCCGCACAGCACCACCGTGGCGCCCTCTTCGGCGAATCGCAGTGCGGTGGCTTCGCCAATGCCGGACCCGGCGCCGGTAACGAAGGCGATTTTTCCTTGTAGACGTTTGCTCATGGGTGACTCCCTGATCAGATAAAGGCCATGCCGCCGTTGACGGCGATGTTCTGCCCGGTCATGAAGCTGGCGTCTTCACTGGCCAGGAACACGGCGACTCGGGCGATCTCGTCGGTCTCGCACATGCGGCCCAGGGGCACGTTTTTCAGCAGCGTTTGCATGTAGTCGTCGGGAATGCCGGCCATCATCGGCGTGTTGGTCGGCCCCGGCACCAGGGTGTTGACGCGTATGCCGCTGGCCGCCAGTTCGCGGGCGATCGAACGGGTCAGACCCATCACCGCGGCTTTCGAGGCGCAGTAGTGGCTCGGGCCGTCGCCCGTCAGCGCAGCGGTGCTGGAAAGGTTGATGATCGCGCCCTTGCGACCGCCCTTGACCATCAGTTTGGCGCCCTCGCGACAACACAGGAACGTGCCGCCCAGGTTCACGCCGATCACCCGCGCCCAGCTCTCGTCAGGGGTTTCGAGGAAGCTGTCCAGCGCACCGACGCCCGCGTTGTTGACCAGGATGTCGAGACCGCCGAAATGCTGTTCGGCCTGGCCCATGGCATCGGCCACGGAGGCTCCGTCAGCGACGTTGCAGGCCAGGGCCAGCACCTTGTCGCCCAAGTCGGACAGGCTCTGCGCCAATGCCGCCTGATTCAGGTCGACAGCGACCACGTTGGCGCCTTCGGCGACAAAACCACGCACGATAGCCTGGCCCATGCCCTGCCCGGCGCCGGTCACAAAGGCCACCTTATTGAGTAACTTCATAGCGATCTCCGAGTGTGCAAATACGCTGCGACCCCGCTGCCCGTGCAACGGGACCGTCCCCGAATGATTAGCGGCAAGTGCCATGGCGGACATCGTCCGAGGGGACTAGGGGGCGTTCTCAATTGGTTTCCCCGCCGCGTTGTCGCCTTGAAGCGCGCCAGGCATGGCGCAGGTCGCTGGGAATGGTTGCTCCCTTTCCAAGGCCTGCAACGCAGCCAGGCCCGCTTGAAGGCACAACCCGAAGGGCCGCGTGGTCTGAACGGACGATGTGAACAGCCCCGCCAGAGCCCCAGCATGCGCAGGGTGCGTATCCCGCCAGGTGCAGCGTTCCCCTTCGACTTGCAGCAGCGCCTGGCGCGGGTGCGCTTGATGATTTCGCAGACAATGGAGAACCCCATGAACCAATCCGTAGACCTGCCTCTGCCCGTCGGCCATTACGCGACCCTGCCCAACGGCCTGCGCCTGCACTACCTGGATGAGGGCACGGGCCCCGTGGTGCTGTGGCTGCACGGCAGCGGCCCGGGCGCCAGCGGCTTCAGTAACTTCAAGGGCAACTACCCGCAGTTTGTCGCCGCCGGCTATCGCAACATCCTGCTCGACTTGCCGGGTTTCGGCCGCTCGGACAAACCCGAAGACGTGCAGTACCACCTGGATTTCTTCGTCGATTGTGTGGCGGCATTTCTGGAAGCCATCGGTGTGCAGCGTTGCACGCTGCTGGGTAACTCGCTGGGGGGCGCGATTGCCCTGGGCCTGGCCCTGCGCCTGCCGCAGCTGCCCCAGAGCCTGATCCTGCTGGCACCCGGCGGTGTCGAAGAGCGCGAGACCTACTTCAAGATGCAAGGCATCGTGCGCATGGTCACCCTGTTCAACGCAGGCCCCATCGGCATGGAGGAAATGCGCGCCATGATGCGCCTGCAGCTGTTCGATGATTCGATCCTGCCGGAAAGCCTGTTGCAAGAGCGCGTGGCGGTGGCCGTGACCCAGCCGAAAAACCTGTTCAGCACAATGATGGTGCCGAACATGGAAGCGCGCCTGGGCGAAATCCAGTGCCCGATCTTCGGCTTCTGGGGCAGCGACGATCACTTCAATCCGGTCAGCGGCGCCCAGCGCATCATCGACGGCGCGCCGAACGCCCGCTTCATTGTGCTCAACCGTTGCGGGCACTGGGTCCAGGTGGAACACCGCGAACTGTTCAACCGCAGCTGCATCGACTTCCTGCAACACGGCTGATCTGTAGGCGGTGCAACGGATACACCGCGGTGTCTGCTTCGCCTGTAGGAGCCAGGCTTGCCGGCGAAGAACGATAACGCGGTGCAGCAGATACACCGCAGCGTCTGGTTCGCCTGTAGGAGCCAGGCTTGCCGGCGAAGAACGATAACGCGGTGCGACAGATACACCGCGGCGTCCGGTTCGCGGGCTAGCCTCGCTCCTACAGGCGAACAACGATGACGCGGTGCAGCAGATACACCGTAGCGTCTGGTTCGCCTGTAGGAGCCAGGCTTGCCGGCGAAGAACGATGACGCGGTAGGACAGATACATCGCGGTGTCTGGTTCGCGGGCTAGCCTCGCTCCTACAGGCGAAGAACGATAACGCGGTGCAACAGGTACATCGCGGCGTCCGGTTCGCGGGCAAGCCTCGCTCCTACAGGCGAAAAACGATAACGCGGTGCGACAGATACACCGCAGCGCCTGATTCGCGGGCGAGCCTCGCTCCTACAGGCAGCGAACGATAACGCGGTGCAGCAGGTACACCGCGGTGTGAGTTGATTTAGCGCCCCGCCGCCGGCTGGCGGTTCAACTCGGCGTCGCCCGGTTGACCCAATACACAGGAGGTGCCGCCAGGGGTGTACATCATGGCCACGCAGCGGTTGCAGGCAGTGCAGATCGAATCGCGGCTGGCACCGCTGGCGAGTTTGTTGACGTAGTCCTGTTCCGCCAGCAACACCCGTCCCATGGCCACCAGGTCGAAGCCCTCGGCCATGACTTGCTCGATGCTCGCCAGACTCTTTGCCCCGCCAAGGTACGCCAGCGGCATCTTCACCGCAGCGCGCACCTTGCGTGCATGCTCCAGCAGATACAGTTCGCGAAACTCCACCGCCGGCTGGGTGCGGCGCTGGATCGCCATGGCCAGTGCGATCACCGGGTTCTTCTGCTGCACGCGGTTTTCCTTGGGGAAGGACGAGCCGAACATGGTGGTGATCGACTCGGCGTTCATCCCGGCGCTGAGCACCAGCAGGTGCGCGCCCTCCTCCTCCAGCATGCGGGCGATCTTCGCCCCGTCCTCGGCGCTGTTACCGGCGCGCACGCCTTCGGTGATGCTGTACTTGCAGATCACCGCCATCTCCTGGCCCACCGCATCCAGCACCGCGCGCAGCACCCGGCGCGGGAAGCGCAGGCGATTCTCCAGGCTGCCGCCGTACTGATCGCGGCGCTTGTTGTACATCGGCGAAATGAACTGGCTGAGCAAGTAGCCATGGCCCATGTGGATTTCCACGGCATCGAAACCCGCCTGGCGCGCCAGGCGCGCACCCTGCGCGAAATCGCGCACCACTTGCTGCATGTCGGCTTCGTTCATCGCCTGCTTGAAGAACATGCCGCTCATCATGCCGATCTTGTTGAAACCGCCGCTGGCCGACAGAGGACGTTTGGTCGAGCGCTCGCGGATGAAGGTAAAGCAACCGCCATAGGTAATCTGCGCGCTGGCCAGGCCACCGCTCTGGTGCACGGCATCCGTCAGGGCCTTGAAGTGCGGCAGGCTGGAGGGGGCGAGGATCAACTGGTTGGGCAAGGTGCGGCCATCGCTGCTGACTGCGCAATAAGCCACCGTAGTCAGGGCCGTGCCGCCTGCGGTAATGGCCGAATGCAGCTTGACCAATTGCCTGGAGGGCACGCCCTGGGCACTCATGCCTTCGTTGGTGGCCGCCTTGATAAAACGGTTTTTCAGGGTCAGCGGGCCAATCGAGACAGGGCTGAACGGTGATGGTGTGGGACGTTGGTTCATGACAGGTCTCTCTTTATTGTTATCAGGCTAAAAATGAAGGCTGCGTCGCCGGATCGCGAGGCAGCCATGATCATCAGAAGGTGTACTTGGCGTTGAACGACAGGTAATCGCGGTCAGCCAGCAGACGGCCCTGGGCGACATCCGGCGAACTCAGGTAGGCCACATAGGTCATGCCGACCTGCAGGTTGCCCAGGTACTTGAAGTCGCCCCCCACCGTCAGGCGCTTCTCGTCTCGACCCAGGCCCTGGTAGGCGCTGCCATCGACGTTCTGCGTCCATACCACGCGGGTGCTCAGGTCCAGGCCGTTGGCCACGGACGGGTAATCCATATAGGCGCCGACGCCCAGCAGGGTCGAACCACGGGTCTGGGTCGCCGACTCGAACTTGTCGAACGTGCCGTCCACCCCCGGTCCGCCACCGGTGATCGTCAGGCTGTCGACCCCGTCGATGTGCTGGTGCACGACCTCGCCCATGAAGGTGGTCTGCTGCGCCAAAAAGCTCGGTCCGAGGATGTAGGAGGCGTTGAGGTTGCCTTGCCAGATCTGCCCGGTGGTTGGCGCGCCGTTGTTCAGGTACACCGAGGCGCCATCGCGGTAACTCAGGTCGCCGGCGTATTGCACCGAATCTCCGACCTTGGAACTGAAACTGATCCCCGTCAGCTTGACGTCTTCGAAGTAACCCATGCGATACGTCGGCCCGTCGCCGCTATGGCCGATGCTCCTGAGCGAGGAGTATTGGGTGGTGCCGGTGAAGTCGAAGAACAAGGAACCGACGCGCTCGTTGTAGCGGTAATGGAACAACCCGATCTCAGTGTTTTCGGTGATCCGGTAGCGCACGCCCAGCCCCCATTGACCGCCGTCGCTGGCGTCCCTTTCGCCGGCGTAACCGACCGCCACACCATTGGGCAGGCGACCCACCACACCGCTGCCCAGACGAAAGAACTGGGCACCGGGGCCGAAGGTATCGCTGCCGAAGTAATCGCCCACCGGGTTGAGCTGGGTCTTTTCCCACTCGTACTGGTAGAAACCCACCAGCGCCAGGTTTTCATTGAGCGACCAGGAGCCGGACACCTGCCCGACCGGCAGGTAGGAGTCCTTGGCCTCGGTGCCCGGTACGTTGAATTTGGTGGCATCCACCGGGGCCTGGCCCTGGCTGATGTTGGGCCAGAACAGACTCTCGCCCCAGGCCACCAGGTGCCGGCCGGCCTTGAGCGACAGGTACTGCGTTTCACCGACGTCGAAGTTGCCGTACACATAGGCATCGAGCAGGCGTACCGTGCTGCCGCTGAGCTGGCGGGTCTTGTCGCTGAAACTGTCATTGGCCCCGAGTTTGTTGACGGTCTGCGGTGAGTCGTTGGCGTTGTCCCGCTTGTAGACATCGTCATAGAAGTCGCTGCCACGCAGCACCGCCCCGAGGTTGTCGTGCTTGAGTTGCAGTTCGCCGAACAGGCTCAGGCGATTGTTGATCAACGAACCGCGCTTGAAGTTGCGCGTTCCGTCGTCATTGTTCGGATCATTGAGGTACTGATGCGCCTGTTTGGCGGTACGCATGGAGGCGGTGTAGTTGACCGTCAGCGACGAATCCAGGGTGGTGTTTTCCCCCAGTTCGAGGGTTGGTGCCGCGCTGATCGTGGTGCTTGCAACCGTGAGGGCGGTCGCCAGCAGGCCCCGCCCCCCGATCAGGTGTCCCGGACGGCGCGCAGTGGTGTATCGCGTAAACATGCTCCTCTCCTTTTTTGTTGTTTTTCCTGCCTCGCCCCAGCATGAAAAAAGCCTGCACTGCGCACATCGTCCGTTTGGTGAAATGAGTGCCCGTCATGCCCGGGCGCTGTTGGCCACCGTCTCGCGCAGCTCGTTTTTGGCGACCTTGCTCGAAGGGTTCAATGGCAAGGCACTGAAGAAGCGCACCTGGCGCGGCACCTTGTAATTGGCCATGTGTTCGCGGCTCCAGGTGATCAGTTGAGCCTCGTCGAGCGCCTGGCCTTCGCGCAACACCACGCAGGCACAGCCGACCTCACCCATGCGCTCGTCGGCGATGCCGATCACGGCCACCTGGGCAATCGCCGGGTGCTTGATCAGTGCCGCCTCGATCTCCGCCGGGTAGCAGTTGAAACCGCCGACGATGAACATGTCCTTCAGGCGGTCGGTGATGATCAGGTTGCCCGCCTCATCCAGCCGCCCCACATCGCCGGTATGCAGCCAGCCTTCGGCGTCGATGGCTTCGCGGGTCGCTTCGGGGTTCTGGAAATAGCCCTGCATGATGTGAAAACCCCGCAGGCAGATTTCGCCGGTTTGCCCTGCGACAAGCGCCTGGTTGTGCGGGTCGCGGATGCTCACCTCGGTGCCGGCAATCGGTCGTCCGCTGGTGGTGGCGATCACCTGCGCCGAATCCTGCGGATCGCAAATGGTGGCCAGGCCGCCACACTCGGTCAGGCCGTAGGCGGTGGTGACCACGGCAAAACCGAGTTCGTTGCGCATGCGTTCGATCAGGCTTGGCGGGATGCTCGCCGAGCCTGTGACTGCGATGCGCAGGCTCGACAGATCCGTCTGTTTGAGCCGCGGGTGGGCCAGCAGCGACAGGTACAGGGTCGGCGCGCCGGGCAACACGCTGATGCGCTCGCGGGCGATGCGCTGGAACACCTCCTCTGCGTCGAACACCGCATGGGGCAGGATGGTCGCCCCGCCGATCAGGCACGTCAGCCAGCCGGCCTTGTAGCCAAAGGCATGGAAGAACGGGTTGACGATCAAGTAGCGGTCGCCCGGCACCAGGCCGATGACCTTGACGTATTCGCTGAAGGCCCGCAGGTTCTGGCCATGGCCGCTCATCACGCCCTTGGGTTTGCCGGTAGTACCGGAGGTGAACAACAGGTCGCACATCGCCTCGGGTTCGACCGTCAACGCACGGAGAACGGCGCTGTCGGCCTCGATGGTCGCCGCGCCGCGCAGGAATTGTTCAAGCGTCAGGTCCGATGCCAATCCGGGCGTTTCGCCATCAAGTATCACCAGATGTTCAAGAGTGGCCGGACGATGGGGAGCGAGCAGCGCCGGGTAGTCGACACCGAGAAAACGTTGCGGGACAAACAACAACCGGCAGCCGCTGCGCTCCAGCACGTCGGCGGCTTCCGCCCCTTTCATGCGCGTGTTGATCGGCACCAGCACTGCACCGGCGCACTGAATGCCCAGCGCCGCGAGAATCCAGTCGGCGCTGTTCGGCGCCCAGATACCGACCCGGTCGCCGGCCTGGATGCCCAGCGCCATCAGGCCGCGAGTAAAGCCCATGACGCGCTCGGGCAAGCTTGCGTAATCGATACAGTGGCCGTTTTCTTCGATGGCCGTGCGCCCGGCAAAGCGTTCGGCGCTGCTGAAGACCAATTGGGCCAGGGTGGTGGGGACCGCACTCGGGAGCTCGGCAAGGTTAAGGCTCTGATTCATCGTAGGCTCGGACTGGGCTTCGTTCGGAGGCATCATTCGGGAAAACGGATGCGCAATTGCGCGCTGGTGGGCACCGCCTGACAGGCCAGAATCCAGCCTTCGGCCAGGTCGCTCGCATCCAGTGCATCGTTGTGCAGCAACTCGATATCGCCACTTTCCAGCGTGCACATGCACGAGGCGCAACCGCCGACTCGACAGGCGCTGGGCGGTTTGAGGCCGGCACGCTCCATGGCCGCCAGCACAGTTTCGCCGCTGTCACAGGCCAGGTGGTGATCCTCGCCATCCAGGCGCACCGCCAACTGCGCGGCCACGGCGGCCTCGCTGCTGGCCACCGGGGCAAGTTCGCCTTCACCGGGCAGCGAGACGAAGCGCTCGACATGCACTCGCTTGTCCGGCATGCCCAGGCCCTTGAGTGCGCTGACCGCTGCATCCATGAAGGGCGTCGGACCGCAGATGAACGCCTGGGCATCGATAAACGGCCGCGCCAGCTCGGCCAGTTGCCCGACGCTTGGGATACCCTGCACCGAGTCGAGCCAATGAACGACTTGCAGACGCTGCGGATGAGCGCTGGCCAGGGCCTTGAGTTCATCCTTGAAAATCACCGAGGCCTCGTCGCGATTGGCGTAGATCAGCAACACACGGCCAGTCCCGGCGAGCAACGCCGAGCGCAGGATCGACAGCACCGGCGTGACACCACTGCCGCCCCCGAACAACAGCAAGTCGCCGTCCAGGCTGCGAGGCACGAACACCCCGGCCGGTGGCAGCACCTCCAGGGTCTGGCCGGCCTGCAACTCACCGCACAGCCAGTTCGAGGCGCGCCCTTGCTGCACGCGCTTGACCGTGACCCGCAACGGCTCATCCAGCAACGGTGTGCTGGACAACGAATAGCAACGGGGCAGCCAACCGTCCTCGAAGGGCACGCGCAAGGTCAGGAACTGGCCGGGTTGATAGCGAAAACGTTCGCCCAGATGCTCCGGCACGTCAAAAACCAGGGAACGCGCATCGGCGGTTTCCTCGATGACGTGCGCCACGCGCAGGGCAAGATAGTTGTTCATAGCTCAGGTACTCATGACCACCTGCCCCCGTATCGCGGGCAGGTGTAACCCCAGGGATGCCGGAACCGGCGTGACGACCTCAGACGTACGGGTCAGGGTTGGGCAGGCCCATCAGTACCGCACCGTAGCTGCGTCCATACGCCATGTAGTTGTTGGCGATATGCCCGCGAGCCTGGTGCAGGTCACGGAACAGGCGCGCCACCGGGTTGGTGTTGTACAGGCCCGAGGCGGCCATGCTGCGCAACAGGTCATTGACCCGCTCGGCGCAGATATTGGTCACGTAGGCGGACTGGTAGCGATACAGCAGGCGGGTTTCGGTGTCCGGGTACTGGCCGGCGCGGGCCAGGCTCATCAGGTGCTCGTAGTTGCGGTCCAGCACCAGGCGCAGGCTGTCGACGGTGATCATCGCTTCGGCAACGGCCGTTTGCGCCACCGGATCCTGAGCGGTATGAGCGCCGTGCTTGCCGATGTGGCTGGCGGCATTGGCGCTGAACTCGTTGATCGCGCCTTGCAAGGCACCGATGGCCGAGGTGGAAACGGCGCGGGAGAACACCTGGGCAAACGGGATGGCATAGATCGGGTTGGTGTTGACCAGGCGTCCCGGTGTCGCTTCCAGCGTCCAGTTGTTGGTGCGCTGTACGCGATGGGCCGGAACGAACACATCCTCGACCACAATGTCATGACTGCCGGTGCCACGCAGGCCCAGCACCTCCCAATTGTGTTCGATCCGATAGTCACTGCGCGGCAGCAGGAAGGTGCCGTGCTCGGCGGCCAGCTCCGCCTCGGCAGGCAGGATGCCGCCCAGGAACACCCATTGGCAGTGCTCGCTGCCACTGGAGAACCCCCAGCGCCCGCTGATCCGGTAACCGCCCTCGACCACCGTGACTTTGGCGGCCGGCATGTAAGTCGAGCAGATCAATGCATTGTGATCATCAGCCCAGACCTCGCGCTGCGCTTCGACCGGGTAGCGCGCCAGTTGCCAGGGGTGAACGCCCATCACACCGTAGATCCAGGCCGTCGACATGCAACCCTCGGCGAGGATGGTCTGGATTTCGAAGAAGGTGCGCGGGTCCACTTCATAACCGCCGAACGCCCGTGGCTGCAGGGCCCGCAACAAACCGGCGGCCTGCAGCTCGGCGACGCTTTCCTCTGGAACCCTCATGTCCTTGTCGGCCTGCGCCGTGCGTGCCTTGAGTGCCGGCACCAGGCTCCGCGCACGTTCCAGCAAGTCACGTTCGTCCTGGGTCTTTTCTCGCATGCTGTGCATCACTCAATTCTCCCGATCTTATGCGCCACTGCGCCAGTTGAGAGGGATCATCGGATTGAGCGGGCAAACGTTCATCGTCAAAGCGGACTAGAGCGAGGCGGCATCACAACGCCGGGTACTCTGTAGGAGCCAGGCTTGCCGGCGAACGACGATCACGCGATTTCGACTGATGCACCGAGGTGTCCTGATTCGCCTGTAGGAGCCAGGCTTGCCGGCGAACGACGATCACGCGATTCCGACAGATGCACCGAGGTGTCCTGGTTCGCCTGTAGGAGCCAGGCTTGCCGGCGAACGGCGATCACGCGATTCCGACAGATGCGCCGAGGTGTCCTGGTTCGCCTGTAGGAGCCAGGCTTGCCGGCGAACGACGATCACGCGATTCCGACAGATGCACCGAGGTGTCCTGATTCGCCTGTAGGAGCCAGGCTTGCCGGCGAAGAACGATAACGCGGTGCAACCGAAACACCGCGGCGGACCGTTCGCCGGCAAGCCTGGCTCCTACAGTGGACCGAGTCCGTCCGCAAAAATACTGATCGGTTATCTGGCCGCCATCGCTGGCAAGCCAGCTCCCACATTGGACATCTGTCGTTCACAAGATCTGCTTCGCCGGAGTTCAAATGGTGAGAGCGAGCCTGCTCGCGATTAACGATAACGCGGTTCAGCAGTTACCCCTGCGGATCAAGATTATCCAGCGCCCGGTTCACCGCCAGTTCACCCAGCATGATGATCTGCGCGATACCCAAAAGCGCATTGCGCTGGGGCCCCTCCACGAACCCGGCCAGATCGCTGGCCATCACACTGGCCGACGCCAATGATTCGCAGGCGTGCGCCAGCAGCGTTTCGGTGTTGATGTCGGGGACGATGGTGAACATCGTGCTGGGTTGGTGGACGGGTTCTTTTGCAGGGTTGAGATGGTAGTCCAGCGCCCGGTCGGCGGCTTCGTGGAGTGTTTTTGAATGGGGTGAATCGTAGGGGGAAACGTCGTCGGATTGCGGGGGATTGGGAGTGGGTTTGAACATGGGGAAGCTCCTATGAAAACTTGAACCACCATGACCTATCGCTAAACAAGTAAAGGTGGCAGCTGTACGCAGGTTAGCGATCCGGGCCACAGGAAGCCCGGGTAGACCCGAAGGTCTCCCACGCACAGCCGCCATAACGCAGATTGCAGACAAAGATGACTGCACTGAATTCGGGAGGCTGAGGCACCTATAGTTCGGTTCGGATCGCTAAACCCGGTCGCTGAATTGGCAGCGACCCGGAAACGATAAGGACCAGGGACAAGGCGCACAAGCCGGCGGATTCTGGCGTAGTTGTAGGCAGCTACGCAAGGCGATGTAGCTTGAAGGAAGAAACGTTAAACGCCTTTAAACAACAACCCCAAGCCACCACAGATGCCCTTGTGGGAGCGAGCCTGCTCGCGATGACAGTTGTGCATTCAACATTGAGGTTGGCTGACACTACGCCATCGCGAGCAGGCTCGCTCCCACATTTGGATGAGGTACATCCGCGAGATCAGGTTGGTTGCCAGGCCGCCATCGCAGGCAAGCCAGCTCCCACAGTGGACCGAGTTCATCCGCAAAATCAGGTCGGCTGTCCGGCCGCCATCGCTGGCAAGCCAGCTCCCACAGAAAAGCAGGGCGGCGTGCCAACTTCGCTAGTCCGTTGAGACGATGCCCGCCCAGCTCACGACGGCGATAGTGGCCCCATCGACAGCCGCCCCACGGAGCCAGGGCCCATGAGTATTTTGCAGCGATTCCAGATGCACGACAGCGTCGCCATCGTCACCGGCAGCGGCCGCGGCATTGGCCGGGCGATTGCCCTGGCGTATGCCGAAGCCGGCGCTGACGTGGTGTGTTCGGCGCGTTCGCTGGACGAGGTGGAGGCCGTGGCCGAAGAGGTCCGTGGCCTGGGCCGGCGCGCCCTGGCCGTCGCCTGTGACGTCAACGATGACGAGCAACGCCAGGCGCTGGTGCGCCGCAGTGTCGAACACATGGGCCGTCTCACTCATCTGGTGAACAACGTCGGCGGTGGCGGGCCCAACGATCCGCTGGCGATGACAGCCGAACAGTTCGCCCAGGTGCTGAACTTCAACGTCGCCACCAGCTACGCCTTTTGCCAATTGTGCGTGCCGCTGATGCGCGAGGCCGGTGGCGGCAACATCATCAATATCAGCTCGGTGGCGGCGCGCTATGCCCAGCGCCACTTCAGCGCCTATGGCACGGCCAAGGCCGCCCTCAGTCACCTGACCCGCCTGCTGGCCCAGGATTTCGCACCGCAGATCCGGGTCAACGCCGTCGCCCCCGGCCCCACGCTGACCGAGGCGCTGAACGGTGTGATGCCCACCGCCATGCGCCAAGTCATGGAGAACAACACCCCGCTCAAATGCCTGGGCACCCCGCAGGACATCGCCGCCGCCGCGCTGTACCTGGCCAGCCCGGCGTCGGCCTGGGTAACCGGCAAGATCATCGACGTCGACGGCGGTGCCGACTCCTCGGTCTGGCCCGGCTGACCGACTCCTTTGGGCCCGCCCCTGACGATGTTGGGGCGGGCTTTTTTCTTCCCACCCATCCGGAGCCCTCGCCATGGACGCTCATTTGATCAACGCGCTCGGCGACGAGCTGTTCAATGCCCTGCGCAGTCGCCAGACCCTGGCCCCCCTGACCCGCCGCTACCCGCACATCACGCTGGAGCAGGCCTACCGGGTTTCCCTGCATTTCCTGCAACGCCGCGAAGCCCTCGGCGAGCGGGTGATCGGCAAGAAAATCGGGGTCACCAGCCGCGCCGTGCAGGAAATGCTCGATGTCCACCAACCGGACTTCGGCTTCCTCACCAACGCCATGCAGGTCGAGGATGGCAGCGACGTCAGCCTGGCCCGCTACAACCTGATCCAGCCACGGGCCGAAGGCGAAATCGCCTTTATCCTCGGTGAAGATCTGCAAGGCCCCGGTATCACGGCCCAGGACGTGCTGGCCGCGACCCAATGGGTGGCACCGTGCTTCGAAATCGTCGACTCACGGATCGACGACTGGCAAATCCGCATCCAGGACACCGTGGCCGACAACGCCTCCTGCGGGGTTTTCGCCCTCGGCACCGAACGTCACGATCCACGCTCGCTGGACCTGGCCGCCGTGCAGATGCACCTGCTGAAAAATGGCCAGCCGGCAGGCTCGGGCCTGGGCTCGGCGGTACAAGGCCATCCCTGCGCGGCGGTGGCCTGGCTGGCCAATACCCTGGGTGAACTGGGCATTCCTTTCCGCCGTGGCGAAATCATTCTGTCCGGCGCCCTGGCGCCGCTGGTGCCCGTGGTCGCCGGCGACCGCATCAGCCTGTCCATGAGCGGCCTGGGCAAAGCCAGCCTGCGGTTTGTTCCCTGATGCCCTTTTACACCCCTCCTCTCTCCCTTCCCAGGAGCCAAAGACCATGAGCAAAAAGATCAAATGCGCGCTGATCGGGCCGGGCAACATCGGCACCGATCTGCTGTACAAACTCAAGCGCAGCGAGGTGCTGGAACCGGTGTGGATGGTCGGCATCGACGCCACCTCCGAGGGCCTGGCGCGGGCCCGCGAGCTGGGCCTGAAAACCACCGCCGACGGCGTCGACGGGTTGCTGCCCCATGTCCTCGAAGATGAAATCCAGATCGCCTTCGACGCCACCTCGGCCTACGTGCACGCGCAGAACTCGCAAAAACTCAATGCCCTGGGCGTGTTGATGATCGACCTGACGCCGGCGGCCATCGGCCCCTACTGCGTGCCGCCGGTGAACCTCAAGGCGCAATTGGGCCAGGGCGTGATGAACGTCAACATGGTCACTTGCGGCGGCCAGGCCACCATCCCGCTGGTGGCTGCGGTGTCCAGTGTGCAACCCGTGGAGTACGCGGAAATCATCGCCACCGCCGCCTCGAAATCGGTCGGCCCCGGCACGCGCAAGAACATTGACGAGTTCACTCGCACCACGGCCAGCGCGATAGAAAAAGTCGGCGGCGCGAAAAAAGGCAAGGCGATCATCGTCATTAACCCTGCGGAACCGCCGCTGATCATGCGCGACACCGTGCACTGCCTGACCGCCGGCGAGCCCGACCAGCCGGCCATCACTGCCGCCATCGAGGCCATGATCCGCCAGGTGCAGCGCTATGTGCCCGGCTACAAGCTGGTCAACGGCCCGGTGTTCGAAGACAACCGGGTTTCAGTGTTCATGGAGGTCGAAGGCCTGGGAGATTACCTGCCCAAGTACGCCGGCAACCTCGACATCATGACCGCCGCCGCTGCACGCACTGCCGAGATGTTCGCCGAGGAGATCCTCAAGGGTGAGCTGACGCTGACCGCTACCGCGCAAACCGCACACGCATAAGGAGCCGACCATGGACCTGCAGGGTAAAAGCATCACCGTTCACGACATGTGCCTGCGCGACGGCATGCACCCCAAGCGTCACCAGATCAGCCTGCAACAGATGAAAGACATCGCCTGCGGCCTCGACGCGGCCGGCGTGCCGCTGATCGAAGTCACCCACGGTGATGGCCTGGGCGGCAGTTCGGTGAACTACGGTTTCCCGGCCCACACCGACGAAGAATATTTGTCGGCGGTGATCCCGCTGATGAAAAAGGCCAAGGTATCGGCCTTGCTGCTGCCGGGCATCGGCACCGTCGATCACCTGAAAATGGCCCATGAACTGGGGGTCAATACCATTCGTGTGGCCACCCACTGCACCGAGGCCGATGTCAGCGAGCAGCACATCTCCCACGCTCGCAACCTGGGCATGGACACCGTCGGTTTCCTGATGATGGCCCACATGAACAGCCCAGAAGGCCTGGTCAAGCAAGGCTTGCTGATGGAGAGCTATGGCGCCAACTGCATTTACCTGACCGATTCGGCGGGCTACCTGCTCCCCCACGACGTCAGCGCCCGCGTGGCGGCCATGCGCGCAGCGCTCAAGCCGCAGACCGAAATCGGCTTCCACGGCCACCACAACCTGTCGATGGGCGTGTCCAACTCCATTGCCGCGATTGCCGCCGGCGCCAACCGGATCGACGCCGCCTGCGCAGGCCTCGGCGCCGGCGCCGGCAACACGCCGATGGAAGTGCTGGTGGCGGTCTGTGATCGCATGGGCATCGACACCGGTGTCAGCGTGTTCGGCATCCAGGACGTGGCCGAAGACCTGGTGGTGCCGATCATGGACTTCCCGATCCGCAGCGACCGCGATGCCCTGACCATGGGCTATGCCGGGGTCTATGGCTCGTTTCTGCTGTTCGCCAAGCGTGCCGAGAAGAAATACGGTGTGTCGGCGCGGGAAATCCTGGTCGAGATGGGCCGGCGTGGCATGGTCGGCGGCCAGGAAGACATGATCGAAGACACCGCCATGACCCTCGCCCGCCAGCGCCGGCAGGGTTAAAGGCAAAAGATCGCTCCTGAGGTCCGGGAGCGATCATTTGCGTCATCGTCCCCCCCCGTAGGAGCGAGGCTTGCCCGCGAACCTAGACACCGCGGTGTACCTGTCGGAACCGCGTCATCGTTCTTCGCCGGCAAGCCTGGCTCCTACAGGTGATCGGGTTAACGGGAATGAATCAGCGCCAGTCGGCGACTATCCCGTGCTCCAGCGCAAACGGCTGGGCGGCGATGGTGCGACGCTGGAACTGTGGTGCCTGTTCGGCGGTGGCCAGCCATAACATCACGGCTGCCGGTACCTGGGGCGGCGCACTGCCGGCACGCAGGGCGATCAGGCCTTTGTCGCCGATGGTGGCCCTGAGGGCTTCGGTGGTGACGACGCCCGGATTCAAGGTGTAGGCACGTACGCCCACCTCGCCCAGTTCCGTGGTCAATACCCCGGACAGTCGCGACACCGCCGCCTTGCCCGCGCCATAGGCATACCCCCAGCCACCCTTGCCTGCCGCCACCGGCGGATCGCTTTCGCCGGCGCCGGAGGTGACGTTGATCACCACCCCGCCACCGCGCGCCACCATGTGCTCGGCCACCGCCCGTGTCAGCAGGAACGGCGTGAGGATATACCCCAGAAACATCCGCTCCAGGGTCCTAGCCTGCAGATCCATGAACCCGGCGTTGAGGTCGCTGCCCTGGTAGATCGCATTGTTGATCAGCACGTCGATGCGCCCGTACTCGGCCAGTACCGCCTCACAGGCAGCCAGGGCCGAGTCGCTGTCGAGCAGGTCCATCGGCACGACCAACACCCGACAGCCGAGATCGCGCAATGCTTGGGCAGTGCCGTTGAGGCTGCCGGCCAACGGCGCCCCATCGGCATCGCGCAGGGCATGCTCATGCTGTTCGCCCTCATTGAGGGTGCGGGCGCTGATGGCCAGGTCGAAACCGGCGCGGGCGAATGCCAGCGCCGCCTCACGGCCGATACCCCGGCTGGCGCCCGTGATGAATGCCACTTTGTTCATAGCGGTTCCTGTCAGAAGCGTGGGGCGCGGACCATGGCGTCCATGCCGCCATCGACGAAGATCACGCTGCCATGGATGAACGAGGCTTGTGGCGATTGCAGAAAAGCCACCACCGAGGCAATTTCCGCAGGCTCCCCGGCGCGCCCCAGTGGTGCGACGAATTCGCGGGTCGACTTGCCAAAGCGCGCATCGTCCAGCGAAGCCTGGTGCAGCGGAGTCTGTACCGCGCCCGGCGCCACCACGTTCAAGCGCAGGCCGCGCTGGCCCCAGCTCACGGCCAGGCTTCGGGCATGGCGGCTGATGGCGTACTTGGAGGCGGCATAGGCGACATGGGGCTGGCCCAGGGCATTGGCCGCTTCCAGCGCACGGGCCTCATCACCGGCAATCATCAGTTCGATCATCGGCTGGCCGTCGGGCCCGGAATGCGTGGCCGCCACCGAGCCGATCACCAGCGCCGCCGGGTGTTGGCCCTTGGCGAGCGCCCCGTGCAGGCCGTCCAGCAACTGGCTGACGCCAAAGTAGTTGACCGCCAGGATCAGGCCGCAGCTGGGCGCGGTGACGCCGACGCCGGCGCAGCAGATCAGGCCGTCGAGAACGCCGCCGCTGAGTTCGAGCACTTGGGTGATCGCCGCGTCACGGCCCTGGGGCGTGGACAGGTCGGCGATCACTTCGGCGTTGCTGCGATCGATACCGATAACCTGGTGCCCGGCGGCACGCATGGCGGTGGAGACAGCGGCCCCGATTCCCGAGGCACTTCCGGTGATGGCTGTAACAGGCATGATGGTTCTCCGTGATAGGTCCGCCCAGTATCGGCAGGGCGATCGCGGGACGGCATCGTCTGTGCGGACTAAAAAACGCTTTGCAGGAGCGAGTGGTGTGGCGGTCCTGCGAACCAGGCGCCGCGGTGCAACTGTGGCACCGCGTTTTCGTTCTTCGCCCTGTAGGAGCGAGGCTCGCCCGCGAACCAGACGCCGCGGTTTGCCTGTCGGAACCGCGTTATCGTTCTTCGCCTGTAGGAGCGAGGCTTACCCGCGAACCAGGCACCGAGGTGTGTCTGTCGCACTGCGTCATCGTTCTTCGCCGGCAAGCCTGGCTCCTACAGGCGAACCGGACGCCGCGGTGCATCTGTCACACCGCGTTATCGTTCTTCGCCTGTAGGAGCGAGGCTTGCCCGCGAACCAGGCACCGAGGTGTGTCTGTCGCACTGCGTCATCGTTCTTCGCCGGCAAGCCTGGCTCCTACAGGCGAACCAGGCGTCGCGGTGCATCTGTCGCACCGCGTTATCGTTCTTCGCCGGCAAGCCTGGCTCCTACAGGCGAACCGGACGCCGCGGTGTGTCTGTCGCACCGCGTTATCGTTTTTCGCCCG
Organism: Pseudomonas sp. NPDC089569; assembly: GCF_050280625.1. Classification (NCBI taxonomy): domain Bacteria; kingdom Pseudomonadati; phylum Pseudomonadota; class Gammaproteobacteria; order Pseudomonadales; family Pseudomonadaceae; genus Pseudomonas; species Pseudomonas sp. NPDC089569. The sequence continues at coordinate 53,455 of NZ_JBNNVQ010000005.1, read as the reverse complement.
TAGGAGCGAGGCTTGCCCGCGAACGGAACGCTGCGGTGTATCTGCTGCACCGCGTTATCGTTCTTCGCCGGCAAGCCTGGCTCCTACAGGCGAAGCGGAGCGCTGCGGTGTATCTGCTGCACCGCGTTACCGTTCTTCGCCGGCGAGCCTGGCTCCTACAGGCGAACCGGGCACCGCGGTGTAACTGTCGAACCGGACTCAGGCCTGGCGATACATCGGCTCGGCCAGTTGCGGCGGTGGTACCTTGATTTTTTCGGCCATTTTCAAGGACAGCCTGGGTTTGCCCAGGGCCACCACGCTGTTGAGCAGGATGCGCACCAGCTCGGTCTGGCGCCGTACACCGGTCTTGGAGAAGATCGAACGCAAGTGCGCCCGCGCGGTGTTGCGCCGGATGTTCAAGACCTCGGCAGCTTCCTCCAGTGACAAACCGTTGGCCAGCTCCATGGCCAGGGCGGTTTCGGCCTTGGTCAGGTTGAACAATTGCTTGGTCACCACTTCGCTGGCCAGGGATTTGCTCGCCGCATCGCGGATGTACACCAGCGCCGCCGGCTGGTTTTTCTCCTCGGCCCAGTCCAGCGATGGAATCGATTCCACCACCACGCCCAGATTGACCAATCCCGAGGGGCGGGTCACCGACATGGCTTCGGCACTTTTCGGGGCATCGGGGGAGAATGCGCCGCGAATCAGCCGTTGCAGCTCGCGGTTGTCGCTGGGGTAGGTCGCTTCCAGCCGTCCGCCCACAAGCTTCAGGCCATCGGAACGGGCGAGGATCTCCTGGGCCACCGGGTTGACGCGCAATACGCTGCCACTCTCGTCGAGCACCAGGGTGGCCACCGACAGGCGGCTGATGGCCTGGGAATACAACTCGCTGAGCGATTCGCTGCGATCGAGCAGGTTGTGCATCTGCAACGCCCGGCGCAGGTGCGGTATGAACATGGCACACAGCGCCCGCTCGTTGGCGCAGAAATTAGGCAGGCGTTTGGGCCGGGTGATGCGAAAACGCAACTTGCCGCCGTCCGGGGTGGAAATGTCGGTGCCCATCACGTGGTAGACGTCGTTGGGTCCGCAGAATGCCTTGAAGTAGGCGCTGTGTTCCCACTCAGTGGACGTCATCACGTCGTCGACGGTGAACACTGTATCCAGCGGCTGGTTGGTGAACGGCGTGTTGGTCTGCGGGTAGGTCATGTAGGCGACATCACCGGCGCCTTCGATATCGCCGGCGATGATCATCACGCCCATGTCGGGCTGGTCCGGCACCCGCAGGATCAGGGTGACGTAATTGGCATCGTAGAGTTTGAGGAAGCTCTTGAGGGCGTTGGCCATCAATTTCGGATCCAGGGCGCCTTCGTAGACTTCGCCCACCAACTGGCTGAAGCGCGTAAGGTCCAGGCCAAGACTCGCCAGCGCTTCAGTGGTCAAGACAACATCTTGCATAGTCTTCTCCTCGCTCGGGTAAGGACGGTGCCCTTCCCTTGTTATTTTTATAATTTCGGCTGGGGGGAATCGGGATTCCCCCTCTGGATTGCAATTTGCCTGCATGCCCTGCGATGGGGCCGCGCCTCAGTGTCCCTATCGCTTGCCGACTCCACAATAGGCACGGCAGGTTTATTTTCCGCTATTGGCGATCACGGGCCGCCGGGCTGCTTTTGAGCCGGAACTGGCCTTGTGGTGCCGCCGGCTGGCGCAGCCGTTCGGTGACCAGCGGTCGCCCGCGATTGAACCAGGCCGCCAGGGCCGGCAGGAGGAAAATCGCCCCCAGCACGTTGACCAGGAACATGAACGACAACAGCACGCCCATGTCGGCCTGGAACTTCAGCGGCGCGAAGGCCCAGGTGCACACGCCAATGGACATGGTCACGGCCGTGAACACCGCCGCCGTGCCGCGTTGGCACATGGCCTGGTAGAACGCCTCGCGCAGGTTGGCGCCACGCAGCATTTCGTGCTGGATGCGCTCGTACAGGTAGATGCCGTAGTCCACGCCCACACCCACCCCGAGCGCCATCACCGGCAAGGTGGCGACCTTCAGGCCGATCCCGAGCAGCGTCATCAGTGCATTGCACAGGATCGCCACAATCGCCAGTGGCACCAGAATGCACAGTACCGCGCGGATCGACAGGAAGGTCAGCCAGCAAAACAGCGCCACCGAACCGAACAGCGCTCCCAGCATGATGATTTCGGCACGCTTGACGGCCTCGTTGGAGGCCGCCATCACGCCACCGTTGCCACCGGCCAGGAGGAATTCGACTTGCGGCGAGCCGACCTCGGCAATGATCCGCTTGGCTTCACCGATGACATGGCTGAGGGTGCTGCCCTCGTGATCGGCCAGGAACACCAGGATCTGCATCTGCTGGCAGCCGTCGGTCACCAGTCCGTCATCGGGCATGTAGGCGCGCGCGCCCTGGCTCAGCCCACGGGACGAACCTGGAATCGCCGCCCAGCGCGGGTTGCCTTCGTTATTGCCGGCGATCACCCGCTTGCCCATGTCCGCCACGCTCTGGATCGATTGCACGCCCGATACCGTGCGCATGCGGAAATCGAACGCTTCCACGGCTCGCATCACGGCAGGCGACAGGCAGCCTTCTTCCACCCCCTTGACCTGCACGAACACCGACAGCACATCGAGCCCGATGGAATAGCTGCCGATGATCTTGCCGTTGTCCAGGTTGTAGCGCGAATCGGCCCGTAACTCCGGCGCGCCGGCGCCGATATCGCCCACCGCCAGGTCGCGCGCCTTGTACGCCCCGGCCAGCAGCAACAACAGGCTGAAGGCAAACACCGCCAGCGCCGGTCCCGGCTCGGCCAGCGCCGACAGGCGCCACCACAGGCGATGCTTGCCCGCCGGCCGCGATTGCGCCCGGCGCAACAACGCAGGTTCCAGGCGCAGGTAGGAAATGATGATCGGCAGCATCAGTTTGTTGGTGATGATCATCAGCATCACGCCGATGCAGGCCGTCACCCCCAGTTCGTGGACGATGGGAATGTCGATCAGCATGATCACCGCGAACCCCAGGGCGTTCATCAGCAAGGCCAGGGAGCCGGGAATGAAGATCTTGCAGAACGCCGAGCGTGCCGCTTGCCTGGAGGTGCTGCCGGCCAGCACGTCCTGCTTCCAGGCGTTGGTCATCTGCACCGCATGGGACACGCCGATGGAGAAAATCAGGAACGGCACCAGGATCGACATCGGATCGATGCCCAGCCCCAGCAGCGGCAACAGCCCCAGCAGCCACACCACCGGCAGCAACGCCACCAGCAACGCCACGACCGTCAGGCGCAGCGAACGGGAGTACAGCCACAGCAACAACCCGGTGATCACGAAAGCCACGACGAAGAAACCGATCACCGTGTTCAGGCCTTCGACCACATCGCCCACCAGTTTGGCGAAGCCGACGATGTTGATCTCGATGTCGGGGCTGTTGTACTTGGCGCGGATTTCTTCCAGATGCTTGGCGATGTCGACGTAAGACACCGGCTGGCCGGTCTTGGGGTCCGTGTCTTGCAGGTCGGCGCGGACCATGGCCGACTTCAGGTCGTTGGCCACCAGGCGACCGACCTGCCCGGAGGCGGCCGTGTTGCTGCGCACCTGCGCCAGGTCCTCGGGCGTACCGCTGAAGCGTGGTGGCACCACCACGTCGCCAAAGAATCCTTCTTCGGTGATTTCGATGTAGCGCACGTTGGCGGTGAACAGCGATGTCACGCTGGGGCGGCTGACCCCGGAGATGAAAAACACGTCATCAGTGACCTTGCGCAGGGTATCGAGGTACTCGGCGTTATAGATGTCACCCTCGCCTTTCCAGCGCACGCTCACCAGGAAGCGGTTGGCACCGGTGAAGTAACGACTGAACTTGAGAAAATTCACCATGTATTCATGGCGCACCGGGATCTGTTTGTTGAACCCCGGGTCCAGTTGCGTGTGGGTGGCGCTGTAGCCCAGGCCCAGCGTCACCAGGACAAACAGCGCCAGCAGTCCCTTGCGCCAGGCCATCAGCTGGTCCGCACATGTATCGACGCAGCGCGTCACCCAGTGTTTACCTTGATTCATTGCCCGCCTCTCATTTACCGGGTGGCCGGGTTGGCCACTAGGGCAGCGACGCTGCCACCTGATCCCTGCAATACCCCGCGCTCGCCACCGACCAACAGGCGTGAGCCGACCATCACTGCCGAGGTCAAGGTTCCGAGCCCGGTCAGGCGCCCGACACCGACCAGCGCACCCTGTGCATCCAGGCGCACCACCGAGCTGCCGGCACCGACGATCAGCAGTCCGGTGTGATCGGACAACAACACGTGGCCATACAGGGGCAATTGGTTACCCACGTTGACCTGGGTCCAGCTGTCACCGAAATCGTGGCTGACGAACACATGCCCGCGCATGCCGTAGGTCACCCAGTTGTCCGCGCTCAGGCGCACGATGCCGAACAGCGAGCCGCTGTAGAACGCCGGCAGTGTCTGCCAGTGCTGGCCGCCATCGCGGGTGCGCAGCACCAGGCCCTGCTCGCCCACCAACATGCGCCGGCCATCGTTGCCGCCGGCCATGCTGTTGAGATGCGCGTTGTCGATGTCCAGGGCCTGCGGGGTCCAGGTCTGCCCGGCATCCTGCGATTGGTAGAACTTGCCAAAGCTGCCGAACGCCATGACGCTGTCGCCGCCAGCGCTCCAGACGCCCAGCAGCGGTTCGCCCAGGTCGGCGTCGTAGCGCATTTCCTGCCAGTGGCTGCCGGCGTCCAGGGAGCGCAGGATCCAGCCGTCGTGCCCGACGGCCAGCAAACGCTTGTCGTCCAGTGCGACCACGGCCGTCAGGGTGGCATTGCGTTGCGTAGCGAGTTGGGCGGGCTGCCAGCTCACACCCTGATCGTCACTGAGCAGGATGCTGCCGCGCTCGCCCACCGCGACCACGCGTGAGCCCGGACTGACCAGGCCATTGATCTGCACCCGGTCCGGGCGCGTGGCCAACAATTCTTCCTGCGCAGGTTTTTTGGGGGAAAAGGTGTAGCCAATGGTCAGGGCGACCACCAGACAGACCAGGTAACCGATCACAGAGCGCATGGAAAACGCTCCTGTGCGGGGCACGCGTGCATGGGGCGAGTCATAGGGCCAATCCTCTTGTTCTTGTCAGGCGCCGAGGCAGGCGAGGCCATCGAAACCGGCGTTGCCTCTGGGGGGATAGTCGGCGCAAGGCCTGAGCGACACATCGTCCAAATGGCTTATGCGTGGGTGCGGATGAGGTGGGATGTGTAGGAGCGAGGCTTGCCCGCGAACCGGGCAGCGCGGTGTAACTGTCAGAACCGTGTGATCGTTCTTCGCCGGCAAGCCTGGCTCCTACAGGCGAACCAGACGACGCGGTGCAGCTGTCGGACCGCGTTATCGTTCTTCGCCGGCAAGCCTGGCTCCTACAGGCGAATCGGACACCGTGGTGTATCGGTCGCACCGCGTTATCGGCGTTCGCCGGCAAGCCTGGCTCCTACGGGCGAATCGGTCGTCGCGGTGTATCAGTCAGAACCGCGTCATCGGTGTTCGCCCACAGGATTTGCAGCAATCAGGCGATGTACAGGATCACCAGGTCGTTGATCACCGACGGACGGTCCTGGCCGACGACGTGAATGGTGAGTTCCAGGGTCAACTGGGTGCCGCGCGCCGAAAGCTCGACGTTTTTCACCCGCGCCCGCGAATGGATGCGCGAGCCGGCCGGTACCGGTGCCGGGAAGCGCAGGCGGTCGGAGCCGTAGTTGATCTGGGTGGTGAAACCACTGATCTCGAACCCCAGCGCCAGTTTCATGCGCGACTGCAGCACCTGGACCAGTGCACCGTGGGCGATGGTGCCGCCGAACGGACTTTGCAAACGCGCCCGTTCCGGATCGGTATGAATCCAGTAGTCGTCACCCGACAACCGGGCGAAGTCGTCGATCAGCGCCTGATCGACCACCACCACGTTGCTCCAGTCGCTGAACTCCTCGCTGACCAGAGCCTGCAAGGCCGGTCCATCGTTGAGATCGATCTGCCGCACAGGCACAGTCTGCGAGGCCACCGCCACGGGTTCGTTGTCCTGCGCAGGCAACCGCCCAAGGCTCACCGCATCCTTGTCCATACCGGTAAAGCGCAGCAGGTGGTTACCCTTGGCGTCGACTTCGGCGAACACCGGTTGCAAGGGCATGCCGATGCGAATCTCGTCTTCATCGAGGCCGACCAGGTTGGTGTTGATACGCACCCCCTGGGCCAACTCGACCACCGCCAGCTTCTGCGGCATTTCGTCGATAAAGTCGGGCAAGGTGGCGATGCGCGTCACGGTGTAGCTGTAGAGCGTCGCGGTGCCATCGACTTCGCGCCAGGCCAGGTCATGCTCCAGGCACACCGGGCAGTGCCGGCGCGGGTAGAAGTTCCAGTGCTCGCAGGCGTTGCATTGCTGGATCAACAGGCGCCGGGCCTTGAGGCCTTCCCAGAACGGAGCGGAAATCTGCGTCGCGACCGGCATCGGTTTGTTATTGGACATGTGCTTATGCTCCCTGAAGTATCAATGCGCCCTGCTCACTCATCACGCCGCCGGTACCGGAGACGTAGACGCTGTCGCAACGCTCGAGCTGGCGTTCGCCGGCCGTGCCGGCGATCTGCGTCACCGCCTCGATCACCTGGCTCATGCCACCGGCCGAAGCCGATTGCCCGAAACTGAGTTGCCCGCCATGGGTGTTCATCGGGAAATCGCCGCGCCAGGTCAGGTCGTGTTCGCGCACGAACGCCATGCCCTCGCCCTTGCCGCAGAAACCGGCATCCTCCAGGGTCAGCAACGTGGTGATGGTGTAGCAGTCGTAAATCTGCGCGGCATCGACGTCCTTGGGTTTGAGCCCGGCCATGGCGAAGGCGCGACTGGACGCAGGGCCGATCGGCGTGTGCAGCATGTCCTGGGCATAGGACGGTGATTTGAACGCCAGATGCTCGCCGAAACCGGTGATGAACGCCGGACGTTTGCGGGTGCGCGCCGCCACTTCCTTGTTGGTGATGATCAGCGCGGCGCCACCGGCCACCGGCATGACGATTTCCAGGACGTGCAAGGGATCGGCGACCTTTTTGCTGGCCAGCACCTGCTCGATGGTCAACGGCTGGCCGTAAAACATCGCTTGCGGGTTGGCCAGGGCATTGGTGCGCTGGTCGACGGCGATCTTGGCCATGGCCCGCGGGTCATAGTCGTACTGCGCGGCATAGCGCTGGGCGATCATCGCGTAGCCGGTGTTCTGCCCCATGTGCCCGTACGGCAAGTCGAACTCGGCTTCCGGCGCACCAAACGCCGTGCTGTGGCCACCGAAGCGCATGGCGCGGGCCATCCAGCTCGGGTCTTCGTCAGGTCCCAGCGGTGCCATCCGTGCGGGGATCACGCACAACACGGCCTGGCACAGGCCCAGTTCGATGGCAGCGGCTGCACGCCAGACCATGCCCACCGAGGTGCAGCCACCGAGGTCCACCACCTCGGCGAAATTCAGGCGCAGGCCCAGATATTCGGCGGCCATCGCCGGGACGAACACCGAGGCTTCATGAAATTGCGGACCGTTGATCACCAACCCGTCGAGGTCGCTGGCTTTGAGCCCGGCATCACGCAGAGCCTGGGCCGCCAGGTCGGCGACTTGCTCAAGGTGAAACATCTTGGGCGCGGTCGAATATTTTTCCGGTTTGTATTGTGCGCTGCCAACAATGGCCGCATGCCCTTTGAGTCCCATGGTGCCTCCCTGCCGAGGCGTTACGCCGCGGTCATTTTCAGTAGAAAAGTCCGGGCACGACGACGCGGCCCGGATCCCGAGTGGTCGATCAGAAGGTGTATTTCATCGAGAACGTGGCGTAGTCACGATCGGCGAACGGGCGCTTGATCGGGTCCGCTTCACCCAGGTAGCCGATGTACGTCAGGCCCATCTCCAGGTTGCCCAGGTACTTGAAGGTGGTACCCACGCTCAGGCGTCGGTCGCCCTGGATCCCGGAGATGCTGCCGGCCATGGGTGTCGAGCCGCTGAACACGTTGGAGAATCGCACCGGCACTTCCAGATCCCAGCCCTGGAAAACTCCCGGATAACTGAACGATGCCCCCAGGGTGTAGGCGCTGGAAGATTTGGTGCGGATGCCGCCGCTGTTGTTGTAGGTGTAGTCATCGGAAGGCGCCACTAAAGCCGCCACGGAGGGCAGCAGGTTCAGACCCTGCAGGTTCGGCGCCGCCGACGTGGACTCGACGCTGTCGACCTGCACACGGATGATTTCGGCAGTCAGGCTGGTCTGGCTGGCCCAGGGGCGGTCGCCCAGGATCCGGATCGCCGACAACTGCATTTGCTGGCCCTTGCCCCTGGCCGGCACCGCGCCAAGACCGGTATTGACCATCACCGGCGCACCGTCGCGGTACGACCATTCGGCCCCGATCTGCGTATCGCCAATCTTGGTCGAGGCGCTGACGCCGGTCAGCTTGATGTCTTCGAAGTACTTGATCCGGTAGCCGTTGATGGCCAGGGCGTTCAGGCCACCGCCCACCGGCAGCGGGTCGTAGCCGACCAGGGCGGTGGCCGGGTTCTTGTCGTGGTAGTTGACGTGGAACAGTGACAACTCGACGGCCTGCACCGGGCGATAACGCACCTGCACGCCCCACTGGCCGCCATCGCGCGGTTCGTCGGTGCCCAGGTAGTTTACCTTGCGGCCGTTGGCGTAGAGGAACTCGCGACCCGGTCCCACCACGTCGGTGCTGGACAGGTAGCTGCCCACCGGCGGCAGCTCGGTGCCCTTCCATTCGTACTGAACGTACGCGCCGAAGGTCACTTGGGGGTTCAGGCGAAACGAGCCGGAGAACTGGCCGACCGGCAGCAAAATTTCCTTGACCTCGACACCCGGCTGGGACGCCTTTACCGCGTCGGAGGGGTTCTGCACGCCGTTCACACCGGGGTAGTACAGGCTCTCGCCCCAGGATTCGATATGGCGCCCGGCCTTGACGTCGAGCATGGTGTCGTTGTCAAAGCGCCAGCCGCTGAACACATAGGCATCGAGCAGACGGGTGCGACCGCCGCTGTAGTAGCGGGTATCGCTGGTGAACTCGTCATTGCGCCCGCTCTTGTTCACCGTTGCAGGCGAATCGTTGTCGTTTTCCCGATGGTAAACGTCATCGTAGAAGGTACTGGCGCGCGCCACGGCGCCGTAGTTGTCCTTGCGCAGGATCATTTCACCAAGCGCACCCACACGGTTGGTGGTCAGGCTGCCGCTATCGAAGTTGCGGTTGGCATCGTCGGCGTTGATCGTCAGCAACCGATCGCTCTGCTTGCCGGTGCGAACGCCGATGCCGTAGCTGGTGGTCACCGACCAGTCCATGGTCGCGCCGTTGTCGAATTCGATGGTATCGCCGGCCCATACCGGTGTGGACACCAGTGCAATGGCCGCCGCCAGGCTGGTGACCTGAAAGACGCCCGAAGCCATGACCGTCGCATTATTGTTGTTTTTGTTGATCACACTGACTCTCCTCTAGGGCAACCGGTTGGCTGCCTGGAATGTTCAACACTGCTGCCGCGCCATCCGCTCAAAACACGCAGAGCGGTATCGCTGTGCACGCTCCCCTTACAGCACGCCGGTAGCGATAACGCCCCCGGTCTTGCTCCCGCTCCAGCAATCCCTCGGCGACCAGGTAGTTGGCATGGGCCAACGTTTCGCCGAGCGCCATCAGTTCGTCGAAACGACCCGACAGCCTGGGAAACAACACAGCCATCAGTTCGAGCACGGTGCGTGGCTCGTCACAGTCGGCCAGCATCTGCGCCAGGTGCCCGCGGTGATGGGCCTCCAGCTGATCCAGGCGCTGATGCAAATTGAAAAACGGCCGTTCGTGCGCCGGCAGCACCAGCACACTGTCGGGCAGGCTGCGCAAACGCTCGATGGAGTCGAGCCAGTCGCGCAGGGGATTGGCCAACGGCTCGGTGGCGTGCACGCCGACGGTCGAGGTGATGCGCGGCAGCACCTGGTCGCCGGAAATCAGCAAGCCGCCCTCGGCGTCATACAGACAGGCATGCTCCGGCGAGTGGCCGCGGCCGATCAGCACCTGCCAGGTGCGACCGCCGATATGCAGGCGACTGCCCTCGCGCAAACGGCGGAAATGGTTCAGCGGCGCCGGCAGGAAATGGGCGTTGCTCATCACCGCGAACAGCTCGGCACTCTGCTCGTCGCCGACGCCGGCCTTGCGATAGAAATCGAGGAAATCCCAACCCGGTGGCTGATCGGCGGGAAACCTGACGTGCAACGACTGGAACTCGCTGACGGTCATGTACACCGGGCAGTGGAATCGCTCCGACAGCCACGCGGCCACCCCGGCATGATCGGAATGGAAGTGGGTACAAACCACCGCCAGAAGCGGCAGGCCGCCACAGACTTCGCTCAGCACCCGATCCCAGACCTCGCGGGTCTGGTCGGTGTTCATGCCGGTGTCCACCACCACCCAGCCATCGGTGTGACGCAGCAGGTAGAGGTTGATGTGGTCCAGGCGAAACGGCAGCGGCATGCGCAGCCACCACACGCCCGGCGCCACTTCGCGCACCTGGCCGGAATCGGGCGCCTGCAGCCAGGGGTAACGCAGGCCGTCGCGCAGCTCATGTCCGTTGTCGTCGAGCTCAGCCATGACGGGCCACCGCGAAGGGGGTCAGGCCGGCCCGCGCCAGGGCCTCCAGTGACCAGGGCACGTAGGTGCGGGCCTGTTCGTCGCGGATGAACAGCGGATCTGCGCACAGGTCCGGGCAATAGCCCTGGCGCTGCAGGTCGACCTTGCGCAACTTGAAACTGGCCGTCAGGTCTGCCGATGGGGTGACCCGCACGAATACGGGTGCGGCATAGCGCGGCAGGCGTGCCTCGGTCAGGGCGTACAGGGCGTGCGGATCGAAAGTCCGGTCGGCTTGCATCAGCACCGCCGCCATGCCGGCGCGTCCTTCATGGCCCGGCACCTGGACGCCGTAGATATTGATCAGTTCCAGACCCGACAAATCGCCCAGGGCGTCGGCCACTTCCTGGGTCGAGACGTTTTCGCTTTTCCAGCGATAGGTATCGCCGATGCGGTCGACGAAGTAGCAGTAGCCATCGGCGTCCTCGCGCAGCAAGTCGCCGGAACTCCAATAGGCATCGCCCTCGCGCAGCACGTTGCGACGAATCTTGCTCTCGGTGGCTTCGTGGCTGGTGTAGCCCTCGAAGCGTCCGCCACCGATCTGCGGGTGGTCGACGATAAAGCCCATGGCCTCGCCGATTTCACCCACTTTGCACACTTGATAGAAACCGTTTTCGTCCCGTGGGTGGCAGTCGTTTTCAATGTCGTAGCGCACCAGCCGCAGGTTGGTCTTGTTCCAGTCCGGCACGCGCCCGCAGGAGCCGAAATAGTTGTCGACGTTGATCAGCGCGGCGTTGGCCTCCGTGGCGCCCCAGCCCTCGAACACCTGGATCGGACCGAAGCGCTCCAGCCAGCGCTGCCAGGAGTCCGGCGACAGGCCGGCGCCGAGCATGCAGCGCAAGCTGTGCTCGCGCTCATTGGCTTGCACCGGTTGATTGAGCAGGTAGCGGCAGATCTCGCCGATGTACTGAAAGATGCTGATCCGGTGCCGCGCCACATCGCTCCAGAACTCGCGCACGCTGAACTTGCGGCGCACGACAATGGCCGCGCCGGCACGCAGCGCCGTGGACGTCACCGACGTGGCGGCGGCACCGTGGTACAGCGGCAGGCAGCAATAGAACACATCCCCGGACGTGGCCTGGAGCGTGGTCTCCATTACATCGCCGGAGGACATCCAGCGCATGTGGCTATAGCGCGCCGCCTTGGGCAGGCCAGTGGTGCCCGAGGTAAAGATCAGCAAGGTCGGGGTCTGCGCCTCGATGTGCGCGCGAATGTCACGAGGGAATGCGCTGCGCGGGGCCTTTTCCAGCCGTGCATCGAAATGCCCGTCGATGCCTTTGGGCAGCGCTGCGTTCCAGGGGTTTTCCGGATCACGGATCAACCAGCACGGCAGGTCCGGGAAGCCTTCGGTGGCCTGCACATTGGCCAGGCATTCTTCGCCGATCACCAGTGCCTTCGCCTCGGTGGTCTGCAACGCATGCAGCAGCGGGCGACCACTGACCTGGGTGTTGATGAAGGCCACCACGACCCCAAGCTTGACCAGGCCGAACCAGGTGCAGAAGAACGCCGGACGGTTTTCCATGGCCAGGGCGCAGACATCGCCGGCGCGCAGGCCATTGGCGTAAAAGGTGTGGGCCATCTGGTTGGCTCGCGCATCGACCTCGGCGTAGCTCAGGGTCTGTTCGCCGTAGATCAGGAACGTGCGCTCACCCTGTTCGCGCGCCTGTTGTTCCAGGCGGTCGGCCAGGGTGTAGAGGTCGCCCGGCTTGATCTGTCCGGCAGCGGCTGAACGCTGGTCGAGAAGCGCCTGGGTCTGCTCCCGAGGCACCGGACGGGTCGGCAGTACGCCGTTCAGGTCATTCAGGTTCATTGCGCCAACTCCTGGGCATCTGCTTGATAGGCGGGGTAATCCGAGTAGCCGGCCTTGCCCGGCGTATAGAGCGTCTTGCGGTCGAAGCCACTGAGCGGCAGGCCGCGCCGCAAGCGCTCGACCAGATCCGGGTTGGCAATAAAATGACGGCCAAACGACACGGCGGCCCCCTCGCCCGACGCGAGAGCGGCACTGGCCGAAGGGCCGTCGAAACCATCGTTGAGAATCAACGCATGAGGGCTATGCGAGCGCGCCAGGGCAAAGGCATCGAGGTTGGCCAGGGGTGAACGCATGATGTGCAGGTAAGCCAGGTCCAGCGGCGCCACGGCTTCACACAGGGCGGCCGCGGTGGCAGCCGGATCGAGGTCGTCGATGTCGTTGTAGGGGTTGCCGGGGCACAGCCGAAAACCGACACGCCCGGCACCGATCGCACTGGCCATGGCCTCGATCACTTCTTTGGCGAAACGCACCCTTGCTGTCGCATCACCGCCATAGGCATCGCTGCGCTGGTTGCTGCCCGAGGCCATGAATTGCATGGGCAGGTAACCGCTGGTGCAGTGCAGCTCGACACCGTCGAAGCCCGCCTGACGCGCATTCAGGGCGGCCTGGCGATAGTCTTCGATGACTTCGCCGATGCCTTGCAGGGTCAGCGCCTGAGGCTCGTCGGTGTCGACAAGACCGGCGGCGTCACTGAACACCTGGGTGCGCGCACGCAGTGCCGACGGTGCCACCGTGACGGCGCCCGCCGGCTTGTTGTGCTGGCTGGCGGCGCGACCGACATGCATCAGTTGCAGAACGATACGCCCACCCTCGGCATGCACCGCATCGGTGACTTTCTGCCAGCCGGCGATCTGCTCGCGACTGTAGATGGCCGGGGTGCGGCAATAGCCCAGTCCGCTGGCGGAAGGCGCGGTGCCCTCGGCCACGATCAACCCGGCACCGGCGCGCTGACGGTAGTACTCGACCATATCGCTACCGGGCACCGCGTCGACAAGGGCGCGGCTGCGAGTCATGGGCGCCATGACAATGCGGTTGGCCAATTGCAGCTCGCCCAGGGCGACCGGCTCGAACAAGACGCTCATTTCAACTCCTCAGCTTCTTATTGTTTCCAGGCTGTCGCAGGGCTTGCCAAGGCTGGACAAGCGCTGACACAGCAGCGGATATGGGCTGAATGATTGACGCTGAGCGCGAGCGAAACATCGTCCGACAAGACTAGGTTCGGGGCGTAGGGTCGAGGGCAGGAAAAATGGTCTGAACGGACGATGAAAAATATCGGGGACCGACCCAGCATCCCATCAACTAGAACAAAACCGGGAGTACCCGCAGTGAACCCATCCACCCCCGTGACATGGCGAACGCACTACGCTCTGTTCGTGCTCGCCAGCATCTACGTGTTCAACTACATCGACCGCCAGTTGATGGCGATTCTGATCGAGCCGGTTAAGCTCGAATTCGGCATTTCCGACACGGACATCGGCCTGCTGTCCGGGGTGACCTTCGCAGTGTTCTACACAGTATTCGGGTTCCCGCTGGGACGTCTGTCGGACCGCATCGGGCGCAAGCCGGTGATCGCCTTCAGCTGCATGGCCTGGAGCCTGATGACCATGCTCTGCGGCATGGCCGGCAACTTCTTGACCCTGGTCCTGGCGCGCATTGGCGTAGCGGTGGGCGAAGCCGGCGGGACGGCGCCCTCGGTGGCCATGGTGTCGGATTTGTACCCGGCCAACCGCCGTTCCACCGCCCTGTCGATATTGATGCTCGGTTCAAGCCTGGGGGCGATTGTCGGGCTCGGCCTGGGCGGCTGGATCGCCCAGCATCACGGTTGGCGCTACGCCTTCTGGCTGATCGGTTCGCCGGGCATCTTCCTCGGTCTGCTGTTGCTGTTGACGGTGCGTACGCCCAGGCGCGTCGCGCCACAGATCAACGTCACGGCACCACAGGATGGCTGGTTGAAAACCCTGCTTGAGCTGTTCCGCATGCCCTCCTTCCCGTGGCTGGTGCTCACCGGTGGCGCGGCGGCGATTGCCGGCTATGCCATCGGCACCTGGAGCCCGAGCTTCCTGATCCGCTCCCACGGCCTCAACCTGCAAGAAGCCGGGTTCCTGGTGGGCGTAGTGGGCGGTAGCGGTTCGACCCTCGGCACACTGGTCTGCGGCCTGCTCACCGACCGCATGGCGCGGCGCGATGTCGGTTGGCAAATCGGCGTGCCGCTGCTGGGTACGTTGATCAGTATCCCGTTCGCCCTGGCGTACTTCCTCTGGCCCCAGGGCACGGCTTTCCACATCGGCAGTATCGCCGTGCCGCAGGCGTTCCTGTTCTACAGCGCTTTCGGTTTCTTTGGCGTGTGGTGGGTCACACCGTGCCTGAGCGCCATCACTCATCTGTTCCCGGCTACACGACTGGCCCAGGCCACGGCGATTTTCGTCATGTCCATGACCCTGTTGGGTGTCGGTGGCGGGCCATTGGTGGTGGGCATGCTCAGCGATTTCTTCGTGCCGACGCTGGGCGGTGAATCCCTGCGCTATGCCCTCGCCTCCTCGGTGTCGATGCTGGTGCTGGCGGCGCTGTTCCTGTCCCTGGCGTTGCCCCGTTATCGCCGGCAAATGAACAACCCGACCCCGCACCTCGTACCGGTCCGGGCCGTTACCGCCTGAGCCTTTCGTTCACCATCAAGCCGCTGAATCCCTGCCGGGCTCCAGCGGCTTTTTCATGGGAGTTGCCATGAGCCTCAGCGTCGTACAGATCAGCAATCTGCTCTACCGTTACGCCGAATACCTGGACAGCGGGAAAATGGTCGAGGCTGCCGAGCTGTTTTGCCATGCCCGCATCAGGATTCACAATCAGAGCTTGATTGATCACACAGCCCTGCTGCGCATCTGGCAGCAACGAATCAAGATCTACCCCTGCGGCACACCCCGCACCAGGCACATCATCAGCAATCCCATCATCGACATCGATGAAACCGCAGGCACCGCTACAGTTCGCTCCTGCTACACCGTGCTGCAGGCCACCGCCACCCTGCCCCTGCAACCCATTGCCAGCGGGCGCTACCTGGATGAGTTCGAACGGATCGATGGGGTCTGGCGATTCAGCTTTCGCGATTATTCGCACCTGGAGCTGATCGGGAACATGGCAGAGCATTTGTTGATGTAAATGTCGCGCGCCCCTGTAGGAGCCAGGCTTGCCGGCGAAGAACGATGACACGGTGCGTCATATACACTGCGGTGTCTGGTTCGCCGGCAAGCCTGGCTCCTACAGAACGAAACACGATGACGTGGTCTATAGCCACACGGCATCCCATAACGGGTAATCGCCGATTTTTTTCACCAACCCTGCCCTCAACGGATTGGCGACTATGTAGCGGGCCACCGCCTGCAAGTCTTCCTCCCTGCGGATAGCCCGGTCATGAAAGCCATGCTGCCAGAGCGCCCCTTCACGCCCGATCGAGCGATTCAAGGCAACCGCAATACGCGATTTTGTCCTCGCCATCACGCAGGTCAGCGTGCTGTCTTTCAGCTCGAACAACCAATGAAAATGATCCGGCATCACAACCCAGGCGAGCGAAAGGACCAGATCCTCTTGTTGAGCTTTCCTGAATGCATCGACCACGATGCGACCCTGCTCGAAACTTGCAAATACGGGTTCCCGTTTCTGAACGACGGTTGTGATCAGATAGACCTGACCCGCTGCGGAATAGCGACCGGTGCGCAGTCGATGTGCGTGGCGAAGGGTTGGCATGGGTGATCCTCCTTGATCTTGGCCTTGTCGATTCAGGCTAGTGGCCGGGAGGAAGATGGGTGGTGGATTGTTGTTCGCGATGTGTCGGTAGAGATCGGTTGGTCCACTGCGGTGTGCGAAAAACGATGACGCGGTGTGACAGATGCACCACAGCGTCCGGTTCGCTGTAGGAGCCAGGCTCGCCGGCGAAGAACGATAACGCGGTATGACAGGTACACCGCGGCGCCTGGTTCGCCGTAGGAGCCAGGCTTGCCGGCGAAGAACGATGACGCGGTTCCGACAGTTCCACCGCGGTGTCTGGTTCGCCGTAGGAGCCAGGCTTGCCGGCGAAGAACGGTAACGCGGTATGACAGATTCATCGCGGCGCCTGGTTCGCCGTAGGAGCCAGGCTTGCCGGCGAAGAACGGTAACGCGGTATGACAGATTCATCGCGGCGCCTGGTTCGCTGTAGGAGCCAGGCTTGCCGGCGAAGAACGATGACGTGGTGTGACAGATTCATCGCGGCGCCTGGTTCGCTGTAGGAGCCAGGCTTGCCGGCGAAGAACGATGACGCGGTGTGACAGATTCATCGCGGCGCCTGGTTCGCCGGCAAGCCTGGCTCCTACAAGGCGAAGAACGATGACGCGGTTCCGACAGTTCCACCGCGGTGTCTGGTTCGCGGGCAAGCCTCGCTCCTACAAGGGGAAGAACGATGACGCGGTGGGACAGGTACATCGCAGCGCCTGGTTCGCCGGCAAGCCTGGCTCCCACAAGGGCGAAGAACGGTGATGCGGTGTGACAGGAACGAAAAAGCCCCACCGGATACCGGTGGGGCTGTGGTTATTGCAACTACGTTGGCCTTACCGACCGATAGCCCGCGCCGCATCCGCGGTGTATTGATCCGGGGTGAATTTGCCCTCGTTGAGGATCGGGCCTTTCTTCGATTCGTTGGACATGCCGTAACCGGTGTACTGACCGGAGTTCAAGTCCATGAAGAACTGCGAACCGGCCTGCCAGCCGCTCATGTCCGGGTGGTAGTAGTAGTTGATCATGGCGTGTTTCCACAGCTGCCCACGGGCATCGTAGTTGTCGGCCATGACCGCGTTCCAGGTGTCTTCGTCAATGAACAGCACGCGTTTGCCATAGACATGGCGATAGCCTTCCTTCAGGTCCGCCTCCAGCACCCACACGCGACGCAACTCATAGCGCATGAAGTCCGGGTTGGGATGGTTGGGGGTCAGGATATCGGCGTACTTGACGCTGGCGGTGTTGGGTTTGAACGCGTTGGCCGGGCTGTAGATTTCACGCTTGCCGACCAGCTTCCAGGTGAAGCGCTCCGGTGAACCGTTGAACAGGCGGTCTTCGTCGACCGTCATGGTCCCGTTGGTGCCGATCATCGGCTGATCGTAACCATAACCCGGCAACTGCCGCACGCGCCGGGTCGAGGGGCTGTAGGACCAGGCCTGACGTGCATCGACAGCAAAGTTGTAGGGTTCGTGGGAAATGCTCAACGTACCGTTGTCGCGGGCAGGCTTGAGGGTCATGTTGTTGCTCATCGCCTGAATCCTGCCATCGGTGCTGGGCTCGACCGTCGGCGAGTTGGCTTGCGACAGGTTTCGTGCATAGGCACGTCCCCAGCCGATGCTGCCGTTGGGCAACACCGAAGCCAGATCGGTGGTTTTTTCCTCGGTGTAGGCCCGTGCCGGCAGTTGATGGTTCCACAGCAATTCCATGCCGTTCTTGGGGATCGGGAACGGCACCTGGCCGAGCCCGGTGAACCCTGCCCCGTCATTGACCAGCTTGGCATGCAGCGCATTGTCCATCACGCGACGGCAAACGTAGTCGGGATAACGGAAGTCGCGGTGGCCCGGGTAAATGTTCATCTTGTAGGTGGTCGGGTACTTCTTGAGCAAGGCCTTCTGACCTTCGGTCAGGTGCGCCTCGTATTGACCCATGTTCTGCGCAGTGATCACCAGGATCGGCTTTTCCGCCGCATAGGGATCGATCGGTTGGTCGCCGGAAAATTTCACATGATTCCAGCCCGGTACTTCACCCAGGTATTTGCCGGTGTACGGCGGAATGGTGCCCTCGGCGTTACCCGCCTGCTCGGCGCCGACGCAGGTCAGCTCCTTGCCCAGCCTGGCGGCTTCCTGAGGTGACACCTCGGCGAACGCATGATTCATCAGCCCGCCATTGACTGTGACTGCGACCGCAAGCATGAGACCTGTTCTTGTTATTTTCATGTGTTGCCTCCTCCGCTGATAAGGCTTTGTGGTGTGGACCCATTGTTCGTGTTCTGCCGGCCACAACATCGTCCGGAAAGACTAAGCAGGCGTCAGGCGCCCAACATTTCCCGCAGTTGCGCCTTGAGCACCTTGCCGGTGGCATTGCGCGGCAGCGGTTCAAGCACCCGATACACCTGCGCCGGCACTTTGTAGGCGGCCAGACGCCCGGCGACGAATGCACGGATTTGCGCCTCCTGGGGCAGCGCCCCTGCCTGGCCGTGCACGGCCAGGCCCACCGTCTCGCCCAGCAGCGGATCAGCGACGGCAAAGGCGGCCGCTTCCAGGACACCGGGCATATCGAGGATGCAGGTCTCGATTTCAGCGGCGGAAATCTTCTCGCCACCCCGGTTGATCAACTCCTTGACCCGGCCGGTGATGCTGAGGAACCCCTCGTCATCGAGGTAGCCGATATCGCCGGTGTCGAGCCACCCGTCACGCAGGGTTTGCGCGGTGGCCTGGGGCAGATTCCAGTAGGCGTTCATCAAGGTCGGCGAACGCAACCAGATCACCCCTCGCGTACCGGCCGGTTGCGGCTGGTGCGGGTCGTCACCGATGCGAATGTCGACAATCGGCAACGCCCAGCCCGCCGTCGCCGGCTTGTACACGAACGGGTCACCGCCGATGGCCGCGCCGATGCCGTTGCTTTCAGTCAGGCCGTAGCCGCCACCGCCGATCGCGTCGGGCTTGAGCCTGAGCATGTCGTCCAGCAAGCCTGCCGATGAGGCACCGCCCCCCAGCCCCAGGCCGAACAGGCTGGCAGTGTCTTCGCCGCCAAAGCGTGGGGACGCGAGCAGTTGCTGCATCATCACCGGTGCCCCGTTGAACTGCGTGCAACGCTCGTCGCGGATCAGGTCCAGGGCCTGCTCGACGTCCCACTTGTACATCAACAGCAAGCGCCGTCCGGCACGCAGGGCCGAGAGAAACTGCGCATGCAGGCCACTGACGTGAAACAGCGGCACCGCCATCAGGGTGGTCGGTGGATAACCGCTGTTGATCACCACGCCGATGCGCTCGGGCGAACTCATGGCGCAAAACGCGCCCTGGAAATCCAGGGCAAAGAGTGCCTGGCAGATTGCCCGGTGACTGGATACGGCCCCCTTGGCGCGACTGGTGGTGCCCGAGGTGTAGAGAATCAGTGCCGGTGCATCGGGATCGATGTCCAGCACGGGTACCGGCAAGGCCGGCGCGTCGATCAGGTCCTCATAGCGCAGGCAGTACTCGGGCAATGTCGCTGGCTGCGCCCCGACGACAATCGTGGCCCGCTGCTCGCGGGCCAGGTCTGCGTGCAGCGTATGGAGGCGTGCCTCGTCACACAGCAACAGGCGCGAACCGCTGTCCTGTAACGCGTGTTGCAACTCATCGCGCAGCCCCCAGCTGTTGAGCGGCACACAGACCGCACCACAGCGTGCAATGGCGGCGAAGGCCACCAGCCACGCCGGTTGGTTGCGCATGGCAATCGCCACTCGCTCACCCGGTTGCAGGCCGAAACGGGCAATCATCTGCCCGGCCAGGCGATCGACCTGATCGAAATACCGGTTGAACGTCAGGCGCTGCGCCTGCCACACCAGGAATTCTTTATCACCGTGGGCACGACCGGCGTCGATCACCTGCAACAGGTTGTGCGCGGCGTGACGGAAAAAACGAGGAGCGCCGTCATCGGGCGTCACCACTTCAAATGGCGCACCGGGAGCGATCAACTGTCGCCACGCGGTTTGCCAATGTTCAATGCTCATCTGTGTGTTCTCCAGAACAGCGGTTTGGGTAAGAGAATGCGTTGAGCCTGGTGCACCCCATTGCCCCGTTCGCCGGCAAGCCTGGCTCCTACAGCGCCGACGTCCGCGCAGCACATCGCTCGTTGGCGCCTACGCGTGGGTCCAATAGCGTTCGCAATGGAAGTCCCGGTCGCCCAGGCAGCTCTGCACGACACGGGCGTGCTTGAGGTACAGGCCGACATCCAGCTCGTCGGTGACACCGATGCCGCCATGCATCTGCACCGCTTCGTTGGCCACCTTGATCGCGGTGTCGCCGGCCTTCCATTTCGCCAGGCTGACCAGTCGAGCGCGTTCACGGACATCCACAGCGGTGTCATCCAGGCTCGACAATGCCGCCATCAGGGCACTGCGGCTCAGCGCCAGGTCGATGTACATCTGCGCGGCACGATGCTGCAGGACCTGGAAGGTGCCGATCAGGGTGTCGAACTGCACTCGGGTCTTGAGGTAGTCGAGGGTGGTTTCGAACAGTTGCTCGGCCATCCCCAACAGCTCTGCGGCAAGACAGGTTCGACCACGGTCAAGGGCGGTTTCCAGGGCGCTCCAGCCCTCACCCAACGTTCCCAACAGCGACTCGCCGCCCAATAGCACCTGGTCCAGCTGCAGCCGCGCGCAGTTGCGCGAATCGATCAGCGGCAAGGCGCTGACGGTCAGGCCCGGCGTACCGGCCGGCACGAGGAACAGGCTGATACCCCGGGTGTCGCCCGACTGCCCGGACGTGCGCGCCGCCACCACATAGGCATCGGCGCCCAGGCCATCGACCACCCAGTACTTGTCGCCATGCAAGCGGTAGCCCTGCCCCTCGGCCTTTGCCTCAAGGGCAATCCGGCTCGGGTCATGGCGCGAGCGTTCGTCCACGGCCAGGGCCAGGCGTCGTTCGCCGCTGATCAGCGCTTGCAGCCAGTGCGCCTGCTGCGCCGCACTGCCCGCCAGGTGCAACAGGGAACCTGCGAGTACCACGCTGGACAGCAAGGGTGTAGCGGACAGGTTGCGACCCATGGATTCGAAGATCGGCCCCAGGCCCTTGCAGCCGAAATCCAGGCCGCCGAGGTCTTCGGGAAAGGCAATCGCGCTCCAGCCCAACGCCACGGCGTCCTGCCACAGTTGCGGCTCGAAACCCAATGCCACCGCCTCGTCACGCAGTCGACGCTGGGCGCTCACCGGACTGCGGTCGGCGAGAAAATCCCGGGCACTGTCGGCCAGCAGACGCTGTTCATCGCTATAACGCAGGCTCATGGCTGTTCTCCTGATTTCACGGCCGGTTTCTTCACTTCAGGCAAACCAAGCACGCGCTTGGCGATGACATTGAGCTGGATCTCCGAGGCTCCGCCGGAGATGGTCAACGCGTAGCTGTTCAACCAGGCGCGGGTAATCGCCAGTTGCTGCTCGCTGAACGCCTTGCTTTGCCAGCCAAAGGCCTGTCCGGCCATGGCGTCGAGCAGCACTTCGAACTTGTCGCGCTCCTGCTCGGTGTGCACCAGTTTCATGATCGACATGAGGCCACCGATGTCATCGCCGGCCCGTGCCTCTTCACCCATGCGCTGTACGGTCAGGTTGTAGGCGTGTTCATTCATCGCACAAGCCGTGGCACGTGCCTGCAAGGCGTGTTCGCTCATGGTCTGCGCTGCCGGTACGTACTCACGCATCAGGGCCAGCAGGTCGAAGTGCGACGGCAAGCTGAATTCGCCGAACTTCGACATGGCCTTGCGCTCGTGCTGCAACAGGTACTTGGCCAGGTTCCAGCCACCGTTCAGCGGACCGATCAACTGGCTCTTGGGCACCTTCACACCGTCGAAGAACACCTGGCAGAACGCCGACTTCCCGCTGATCAGATCAATCGGTTGCGGCTTGACCCCGGGGCTGCGCATGTCCAGCACGATCAGGCTGATGCCCTCGTGCTTCGGCGCATCGAAGTCGGTGCGCACCAGGGCATACATCCAGTCGGATTTGTCGCCGTAGGAGGTCCAGATCTTGCTGCCGTCCACCACGAAGTGATCGCCGGCATCGCGCGCGGCCATTTTCAGGCTGGCAAGGTCCGAGCCTGCGTTCGGCTCGGAGAACCCCTGGCACCAGCGCACCTCTCCCCGGGCAATCGACGGCAGCAGATCGCGTTTTTGTTGCTCGCTGCCGAAAGCCAGCAACACCGGCCCGAGCATCCAGATGCCGAGGTTGATCTGCGGCGGCCGGCACTTGATACGGCGCATTTCGCTTTCCAGCACCGCCAGTTGCTCGTCGCTCAAGCCTGCGCCGCCATATTCCTCGGGCCACTCCGGGCAGAACCAGCGCTTGTCGCGCATGCGCTCGAACCACAGGCGTGCATCTTCAGAGGGAAACTGCGGATTCTGGCTGCCCCACACCACATCGCCTTCGGCCATGGCGGTGCGCATCGACAGCGGGCAGTTGGCCTCCAGCCAGGCACGGGTGTCGTGGCGGAATTGTTCGATAGTGCTCATGAAAGCCCCCTTCGCCCCGCATCGAATGCGGGACGAGTACGTTTTTGTTTTTGATGGACCCGTCTCAGCGTTGGGCGCGCGGCATGCCCAGGCCGAACTGGGCGATCAACTCGCGCTGGATTTCATTGGTGCCACCGCCAAAGGTCAGGGTCACCGAACTGCGCAACTCGTATTCCAGTTCGCCTTGCAACAGGGTCGCTGCCGAGCCGCTGCGCATCGAGCCGTTGGCACCGAGGATCGCCGCCAGTTTGCGCAGGATCTCGATGGCCGACTCCGAGCCGAACACCTTGGTGGTCGAACTCAGCGCCACGTCCATGCGTTCGTGCTCAAGGTCAGCGGCGATGCGCATGTTGATCAGGCGCATGGCTTCCAGACGCGCATAACACTCGGCCAGCGAGCTGCGCACCCAGGCCTTGTCCATCGCCCGATGGCCCTGCTCGTCGCGGGCCCGCGCCCACAGATAGACACGGCGGAACAACGCCACCACCTTGTCCGACCAGGTGCCCAGGCCCAGGCGCTCGTGGTTCAGTTGCGAGGTGATCAGCTTCCAGCCACCGTGCAACTCGCCCACCAGCATGTCTGCCGGCACCCGTACGTTGTCGTAGTAGGTGGCTGTGGTGGGAATGCTGGTGGTCGGGATCAAGGTGTGGGAGAAGCCGGGTGTCGTGGTGTCGACGATCAGCAGCGAGATGCCTTTGTGCCGCGCCTGGGTCGGGTCGGTACGGGCGGCCAGCCAGACGAAGTCGGCCGACTCGGCACCCGAGGTCCACAGCTTGTTGCCATTGACCACGAAGCCCTGCTCGTCCTGACGGGCGCTGGTTTTGAGCACCGCCAGATCGCTGCCGGCTCCCGGTTCCGAGTAGCCGATGGCGAAGAGGATTTCGCCGGCGGCAATGCCCGGCAGGAAGCGCTCTTTCTGCAGCTCGCTGCCATGGGCCATCAACGCCGGTCCCACGGTACTGATGGTCACGAAGGGCAGCGGCGCCCCGGCAATGTTGGCTTCTTCGAAGAAGATCAACTGCTCAGTGGCGGCATAGCCCTGGCCGCCATGGGCCTTGGGCCAGCCAACCGCGAGCCAGCCGTCGCGCCCCATCTGGCGGATGGTCTGGCGAAACAGCTCGCCACCTTCCTTGCCGCGCAACTGGTCGCGCATGTCCGGGGTCATCAGGGCCTGGAAGTAGTCCCGCACCTTGTGGCGCAGGGCATGTTGTTCGGGTGTGAGGTCGACGAACATCTGCTGCTCCTTAGGCTGCGCCGAGAATCAGGCCGCTGGTGGGGACGCCGGTGCCGGCGGTGACCAGCACGTTCTGGACATCCGCCACCTGATTGACCGCCGTGCCACGTACCTGGCGCACCGCTTCGGCGATGCCGTTCATGCCGTGGATATAGGCTTCGCCCAGTTGCCCGCCGTGGGTGTTGATCGGCAGCTTGCCGCCACGGGCGTGATGCCCGGCGCGGATGAATTCCTTGGCTTCACCGCGCTTGGCAAAGCCGAACTCTTCCAGCTGCGGCAGCACGAACGGGGTGAAGTGGTCGTAGATCACCGCCGTCTGGAACGCTTCCGGCCCCAGGCCCGACTGGCGATACAGTTCGCGGGCGACCACGCCCATTTCCGGCAGCCCGGTGATGTCGTCGCGGTAGAACGAGGTCATGCTCTGCTGACCGTGGCTGATGCCCTGGGAGCCGGCCTTGATGGTCACCGGCTTCTGCCGCAGGTCACGGGCGCGCTCGGCCGAGGTGATGACCATCGCCACCGCGCCATCGGATTCCTGGCAGCAATCGAGCAAGTGCAGCGGTTCGCAGATCCAGCGCGAAGCCTGGTGTTCTTCCAGGGTGATCGGCTTGCCATGGAAAAACGCCTGGGGGTTGGTGGCCGCGAAATCCCGCGCCGCCACCGCGACCCGGCCGAAGTCTTCGGAGGTGGCGCCATAGGTGTGCATGTAGCGCTGGGCGAACATGCCGACCCAGGCGGCCGGCGTGTGGAAGCCGTGGGGCATGTACCAGCCGTAGTTGACGTTATCGAAGGTCGGTGTCGAGGCGAAACCGTAGCTGCCGGTGCCGAAGCGATACCAGGAACGCTCGTTCATGGCCCGGTACACCACCACCACTTTCGCCACGCCGGTGGCCACCGCCATCGCCGCGTGCATCACCGGCGCACAGGCCGCGCCGCCGCCATGGGGCACCTGGGAGAAGAACTTGACGTCCTTGCAGCCCAGCAGCCGGGCGATTTCATATTCCGGGACCTTGTCTACCGAATAGGAGCTGAAACCCTCGACCTCGCTCGGGTCGATACCGGCGTCCTTGAGCGCGCTCAAGGTCGCCTCCAGGGCCAGGCGCAATTCGGTGCGTCCGGAGTTCTTGGAAAATTCGGTCGCGCCCAGGCCAACGATCGCGGCGCGTCCGGAAATCGATGAATCGGTCATCTGTGTCTCTCCGGCTGTCAGGGCAAGACCAGCGCGACCGTGCCGGTCACGTGGTTGCCCATGGAATTCTTGCCGCTCAAGGTGATTTCCACCGAACGGGTGTGCGCATCAACGCTGCTAACACTGCCGCTGAACGTCATGCAGTCACCGGGATAGTTCGGCGCCCCGAGCTTGATTTTCAGCGCGGTGAATTGCGCCAGCGGTCCGGCCCATTGCTCGACGAATCGCTGCACCAGCCCGTTGGTGGTGAGGATGTTCATGAACACGTTGGGCGAGCCCAGGGTCCGGGCTGCTTCCGCGTCGTGGTGACCGGGGAAGTAATCGCGGGTGGCAATCGCGCCGCCATTGATCAGGGTCACCGTGATCGGCACGGCAAGCTCCGGCAGTGCTTCGCCGGGGCGCACGTCTTCAAAGCGCTTGGTGTTCTTCGAGGTCATATTTCCATCCCAGCTTGTCGTTATCGTTGAGCCAGTCACCCAGGCGTTCCAGGTTGGCCGCCGAGCCACCCAGGGCCAGGGCCAGGCCACGGCTCCAGTAGAGAAAACGGTGAATCGGGTACGTCAGGTCGACGCCGATGCCGCCATGCACGTGCTGCGCGATATGGCCGATGCGGTGCCCCGCTTCACAGGCCAGCCAGGCCGTGGCCAGGGCTTCGGAAGGTGCGGGCAACCCGGCATCGATGCGGTAGGCCAATTGCCACAACGCCGTGCGCAAGGCTTCGACGGCGATATGGGTGTCGGCCATGCTCATCTGCACAGCCTGGAAACTGCCGATGCTGCGTTCGAACTGTTGACGCTCGCTGACATAGGCCACGGTGCGGCGGATCTGCTCTTCACTGACGCCCAGTTGCAAGGCTGCCAGGGCCGCCACGCTGCGAAGCTCCAGCCAGGCAACGGCCTCGGCCGGCAACAGTGCCGCAGCGTTCACGGTCAGGTGCTGGATATGCAGGTCGGTGACGGCTTCGCCGTGGGTCAGCACCGCTGACACCCGCTGTATTTGCGGCGCCGACAGGTCGAGCAGCAACAACCGCGGCTGATCCGCGACCTGCACCGGCACCAGTGCGGCCTGGGCCTGATCGCCCAGCGACAAGGCTGCAACGCGGCCGTTGACCGACCACCCGCCATCAATGGCCTGCCCCTGCAGCTCAATGCCCAGGGCACTGTTCAAGCCATCCATGGACAGACTCAACAGCACCTCGCCGGACGCCGCTTTGGCCACCCACTGCGCACAATCGTCAGTGCCGAAGCGCGCCAGGGTCGCGGCCGCCAATTGATGGCGCCACAGGGGCACCTGGGCCAGCGCCTTGCCCTGGGCTTGCAGCACCAGCATCAATTCGGTCATGCCCAGGCCACTGCCGCCATGCGTTTCGGGAATGGCCAGGGCATGCAGCCCGGTCTCGATGCACAATGCCCACAGGGACGTCATCATCGGTTCGCCGACGGTGTCCCACTGACGCATGAAATCGTCATGGCAATGGTCGACAAACAGGCCGTCTGCCATCTGCGCAATCGCGCGCTGGTCTTCGCTCAATTCGAAATCCATGGGGGCTCCTATGCCTCTACCGGCCGGAACAACGGCAGGGTCAACTGCTCATCGAAGGTCTGGAACTCGACCTGCAAGCGCTGGCCGATCCGCAATTGCTCACGCTCGATACCGACCAGGCCGGCGATCAGGCGCACACCCTCGGCAAGCTCGATCAGGCCGATCGGGTTGGGGTAGTCGAACGGCGGTACTTCGGGGTAGTGCATCACCACGAAGGAATACAGACTGGCCTGGCCGCTGGCTTGAACAGTGTCCCAGTCGAAGCTGTGGCATTCGATACACACCGGTGCCGGCGGATGGCGCAGGGTCTGGCAGGCAGTGCAGCGCTGGATCAGCAACTGCCCCTTCTCGCAGCCCTCCCAGAAGAACCGCGTGTCATCGCTGATGCCCGGCAGCGGACGCTTGGGCTTGGCCGGTGCCGATTCGACTTTGGCTGGTGCCTGGGCATTGGCCGGGCGGAACTTGAAGACACGAAACAGCAGCTCGCCCACCGGCTCGTCGCCGCCCGCCTTTTCAACGAAGTGACTCATGATCAGGGTGACGAAGAAACCGGTGCCCAGGGCGGTGGTTTTTTCATCGCCGACCGAATCCAGGCGCGTGGTGTAGTAGAGCTTTTCGCCAAGGCGCACCGGACGCGTGAACGTCAGTTCGGAGTTCACCGCCACGGTGGAGGCGTAGCCGTAGGCTTCCATTTCCTTGAGCACCTCGTAAGGGTTCTCATCGGTGGAGCCTGGTGGATAGTTGTTGGCGTGCAGGCCTTCCATGGTCCACACCTGCAGCATGGCAGGCGGGGCAATCAAACCCTCGTGCCGGGTGCCCAGTGCGAAGTCCGCATCGGTGTAGAGCGGATTGTCCACGCCCATGACCTCGCACCACTGGCGAATCATCGGTGCGTTGACCTCGTCCCAGGCGTACACGCGGCCGTACTGGCGCCCCACCAGGGCGCGCACATTGGATAGCAATTGTGGATCAGCCAAAGTCGTCTCCTTCACATTGAAGGCGGCCACCGAACCCGGTCGCCGCATTAGGTCGATCAGGTGGGCAGAACCTGTGCGGCACCGAGAAATGCCGGACGTTCACCACCGCCGTGCAGCAGCAGGTTGCAACCGCTGGCGTAACTGGCCAGCGGCGATGCGATGTACAGACAGGCATTGGCGATGTCTTCGGCCACCGCCATCCGCGCGGCCGGAATGCCGGCGGCGACGGCGGCGATGCCGGCCTCGTTGCCGTAATGCAGATGGGCTTGCTCGGTCAGCACCAGGCCCGGACTGACCGTGACCACCCGTACCTTGGGCCCCCACTCCACCGCCAGTGATTGCACGAGCGCCAGCACGCCTGCCTTGGCGGCGCCGTAGGCGGCGGTGCCTGGCGAAGAACGCAGCGCGCTGATGCTGCCGATGAAGACGATGCAGCCGCCCTGCGCCTGGGCCTGCATCAACCGGTTGGCGTGCTGGGCGACGTTGAGGGGGGCGATCAGGTTCAGGCCGATGATGCTTTCGTGAAACCTGGGCGAGGCCGTCGCCGCATCGGTGGCGGGGCTGCCGCCGGCGTTGTTGATCACCACGTCAAGGCGCCCGAAGTCGCGCTCGATGGTACCGAACAGTCGTTGCAGGGAATCGTGGTCGCGCACATCGGCGGCGATGAAGGTCGCACGCTTGCCGCCCAGCGCCGGCACCTGTTCAGGTTCGCGGCGGGCACAGATGATCACCCGCGCGTTCGCCGCCAGAAACCCCAGCGCGATGCCGGCGCCGATGCCCTTGGTGCCACCCGTGACCAGCACCACCTTGCCGCTGTAATCAAGACCCGAATGCAGCTCCATCATGTGCTCCTTTTCTACTGACAAGGGTCACTCTAGGGACGAAGCCTTGGCCAAACTACGTCTGAACGGACGATGAAAATTCAACCGCGTGAACAGGACACTGGCCGCCATTCACACTTTGTCTGGCCCTTGAGGATGCCCATGTCCGACTTGTCCACTGCACCGGTTCTGCTCGAACATCCAATGCCGGGCGTCGCCCTGCTGCGGCTCAACCGCCCCCAGGCAACCAATGCCTTGAGCCTGGAGTTGCAGGCGCTGCTGTCACATCATTTCAGTGAGCTGGGGGCCGATCCCGAGGTGCGCTGCATTGTGTTGACCGGCGGTGACAAGGTGTTCGCGGCCGGCGGCGACATCACCAGCATGGCCGGGGTCGGCGCCATCGATATCTACAAGCGCCACACCGAGCGGGTCTGGGGGCCGATCCAGCACTGCCCCAAACCTGTGATCGCGGCGGTCTGCGGTTACGCCTACGGTGGTGGTTGCGAGCTGGCGATGCACGCCGACCTGATCGTGGCCGGGCGCGGTGCACGCTTCTGCCAGCCGGAAATCCGCATCGGCATCATGCCCGGCATCGGTGGCACCCAGCGGCTGGTGCGCGCCGTGGGCAAGGTCAAGGCGATGCGCATGGCACTCACTGGCCAGCCCATCAGCGCCGAAGAAGCCTGGGTGGCCGGGCTGGTCAGCGATCTGGTGGATGACGACCGGGTACAGGCCCACGCCCTGGAACTGGCACGCACCATTGCGGCGATGCCGGCGCTGGCCGCCGAGCAGATCAAGGAAGTGATCCTGGCCGGCATGGATGCACCGCTGGAGGCCGGACTGGCCCTGGAGCGCAAGGCCAATGCCCTGCTGTTCGCCTCACGGGATCAAAAGGAAGGCATGCAGGCATTCATCGACAAACGCCCGGCACGGTTTGAAGGGTGTTGAGCGCACTGGAAACTGTCGGAACCGCGTTGTCGTTCTTCGCCGTGTAGGAGCGAGGCTTGCCCGCGAACGGGTCGACGCGGTGTATCTGTCGAAACCGCGTTATCGCTCTTCGCCTGTAGGAGCGAGGCTCGCCCGCGAACCAGGCGCTGCGTTGTATCTGTGGCACCGCATCATCGTTCTTCGCCGGCAAGCCTGGCTCCTACAGGTGAACGGGCCGCTGCGGTGTATCTGTCGAAACCGCGTTATCGTTCTTCGCCTGTAGGAGCGAGGCTCGCCCGCGAACGGGTCGACGCGGTGTATCTGTGGCACCGCGTCATCGTTCTTCGCCGGCAAGCCTGGCTCCTACAGGTGAACGGGCCGCTGCGGTGTATCTGTCGAAACCGCGTTATCGTTCTTCGCCCGTAGGAGCGAGGCTCGCCCGCGAACGGGTCGACGCGGTGTATCTGTGGCACCGCGTCATCGTTCTTCGCCGGCAAGCCTGGCTCCTACCCCGCGAACCGGGCGCCGCGGGGTATCTGTCAGAAACGGCACGACTCAGATGCTCATCACCATCTGCCCGCCATCGATGCGCAACTCGACGCCGTTGATGGCGCGGGCCTCGTCGCTGGCCAGGAACAGCACGCTGGCCGCCACGTCTTCGGGGCGGCACATGCGGTTCATCGGGTCGCTGTCGATGGTCAGGCGGTTCGGGTCGACGCCTTCGGGGAAACCACCGCGGGTCATGTCGGTGAGCACGCCATCAGGGTGCAGGGTGTTGCAGCGGATGCGGTATTTGCGTCGCCTGCACAGCACAGCCACCGAACGCGACAAGGCCGCCACCGCGCCTTTGGAAGCGCTGTAGGCCAGGTAATCGTCACGTCCGGCCAGGGCCGCGATGGATGACAGGTTGATGATCGAACCACCGGTTTCCTTCATCAGCGCGATGCCTTCGCGACAGCCCAGAAACACGCTGTCGGCATTGACCCGAAGCACCTTGTGCCAGTCCTCCAGGCTGGTTTGCTCAATGGAACCGCAGATCAGAATGCCGGCATTGTTGACCAGAACATCCAGCCGACCGTAATGCTCGCGCACATGGTCGATGACCCGGCGCCACTCGTCTTCGCGACTGACATCGTGCTGGATGAAGGCGGCCGTCGGACCCAACTCGGCAGCCAGGGCCTGGCCGGCCTCGACGTCCAGGTCGCTGATCAATACCCGCGCGCCTTCAGCCGCCAGCAGCCGCACGCTGGCAGCGCCAATGCCCCTGGCGCCGCCGGTCACCAGCGCAACCTTGCCGTGAACCCGTCCGTTCTTGTTGATGTGATCAAGGGTCATCATGTCATCTCGTGTGCGTGAGTCGATCGGGATGGCTGGTCGTGCAAACCGGCAACGGCGGCGCCGGCACGTCGACCGGAGAACACGCAGTCGGCCAGAGACAGGCCACTGATATACAGGTGCGACGGGATCCCCAGGGCCGTGCGCCCGGCGGCATAGAGGCCACCGATGGCCTGGCCCTGTGCGTCCAGTACCGCGCCGCTGCGTTCATCCACGCGCAAGCCGCCCAGGGTCAGGGCGCCGAGGGGGAATACCGGGTTGGTCACGGAAATGTCGCAGGCGTAGTACGGCCCCTGTTCAAGCACCTGGCGCCCGCCCTCGGACTTGCCGAACGGCTCCGGTGCCTCGCCACGGGCAGCGGCGTTGGCGGCCAGCACCGAGGCGCGCAGCACGGCAGGGTTCATGCCGGTGGCACCGGCCAAATCGCCGAGGCTCTTGCCCTTGCGGACCTTGAGCAGCATCAGCGCCAGGGCCGGCAGGCTCTGGAACCACCAATAGCCGCCGAACAGCGCCTCGCCGATCGCCTTCTTGCGCAACGGCGCATCCAGCACCAGCCATGCCTTGCCGCCGTGCTCTTCCATCAAGGGTTGCCCCAGCGTGGCGCCATACACCTCTTCGTTGCAAAAACGCCGGCCCTCGCGATTGACCACAATGCCCTTGTGCCAACTATAGGGCGGGTTGATGAAGCGCCAGGCCGAAACCCGTTCCAGCCCGCTGCCCTGGCCGCCGACACTGGCGCCCAGGCGCAGGCCGCTGCCATCGCAACCGGTGGCACCGACCTTGAAGTTGCGGCGGAATTTCGGCGCGTGTTGCTCGATCATCTGGCGATTGAAGATGAAACCACCGGTGCTCAGGATCACGCCGTTGCGCGCACGCACCAGGCGCGGCTGCGCAAAATCACGTTCGAGCTGGCAGACCTTCCGGCGCAGTGCCTTGCAATAGGCCGGCGAGAAGTTCTGCAAGCGTTCGGCACGGGCAGCCAGGCGCGCATGCCGTCGAGCCTGTTTGCTGCCTTCGGGCAGGCACCACAACTCCACACCCAACACCTGGCCCTGATAATCGACCACCAGCCGCCGCGCCGCCACTTGCAACAGTGGCCGCGCCCCGGCTTTCAGGCAGGCAGCCTTGAGGTGGGCATAGAGCACCGCGCCGCACTGCCCCTTGCCGACGGTGCGATGACCTCGCGGTGCCGGCGGCAAGGGACCGCCGTGGTCCGGCACCAGTTCGTTACCCGAGTAATAGAGAAAGTAGCCATCGGGCGGATACGACGTCTTGCCCCCCGGCGGCATCTGATGCGCGTAGGGCGCACCATGGCTTTCCAGCCACTGGAGATTGCCCACGCTGTCGGCACAAAAACGTCGCAGGGTCTCGTCGCTGACCACACCACCGGTTTCATGCTTGAGGTAATCGAACATGGCTTCGGGGCTGTCATTGAAGCCCGCGGCCTGCTGGTGGCGAGTGCCGCCACCGGCATAGACCACCCCGCCGCTCTTGGCACTGGCACCGCCACCGGTAAAACGATCGGCGATCATCACGTCGGCACCGTGGGCACGGGCCTCGAGCGCGGCACAGGCCCCGGCCGCGCCCCAGCCGACGACCAGCACGTCGCAGTGTTCGTCCCAGACCAGGCTGTCGCCATCGACCACTCGCAACGGCGGCAGCACTTCAGTGCTGGGGATGTTATCGGACATTGACATACACCCTCCTAACGCTGGCTGGCCAGATGATTGGCGGCGACATAGCCGAAGGTCATCGCCGGGCCCAGGGTGCCACCGGCCCCCGGGTAGCTGGTGCCCATCACCGATGACGAGCAGTTGCCGATGGCGTACAGACCGGCGATGGTCGTGCCGTCCTCGCGTACCACTTGCGCATGCTCGTTGGTCAGCAGGCCGCCCTTGGTGCCGATGTCTCCGGCATCCAGGCGCATGGCGTAGAACGGTCCCTTGCGCAGCGGTGCCAGGCATGGGTTGGGCTTGATGTTGCAATCACCGTAATAGCGATCGAAGACATTGCCGCCTCGGGCGAAGTCAAGGTCCACCCCGGTGCGTGCGTAGTCGTTGACCTTGATCACCGTGGCTTCCAGGCCGGTACTGTCGACACCGATCTGCCGGGCCAGACCTGCCAGGGTGTCGGCTTTCCAGTACAGGTTGCCCAGCCACTCCTTGCGCAGGCGGCTGTCGGGCATGACCTGGCCGGGCATCAAGGGGCCCATGGCGTAGTTGAAGCGGAAATGCGCGTCGAAGATGACCCAGGCCGGCACCGATTTGCCGCCGCTTGCCTGGTTGTCCCGATGCATGGCATCGACGAACTCCAGGTACGGCGCCGCTTCGTTGACAAAACGCCGGCCCTGGCCGTTGACCACGATGGCACCGGGAAAGGCACGTTCGGCGAAGATGCCCCGGGGCTTGTCTTCTCCCGGTACGGCGATGGTCGGTGCCCACCAGGCCCAATCCATCAATGCGGTGGCTGCCCCCTGGGCGATACCGGCTTGCAGCGCCGCGCCCGTGTTATTGCCCGGCGGTGTCGCGCTCCAGGTCTTGCGGGTCGGCTTGGGCAGGTACTGATCGCGCAACTCCTGGTTTTGTTCGAAGCCACCCGACGCCAGGATCACCCCGTGGCGTGCCTGCAGTTGCAGCTCGGCGCCGTCACGGCGCACGGTCACGCCGCTGATCCGCCCGTTTTCGGTGAGCAGTCCGGAAAAATCGGTGTTGAGCCACAGCGGCACATGGCGGTCCATCAGCGAACGACGCAAGGAGGCCACCAGGGAGCTGCCCAGGGACGCCCGGCGGTCCATCTTGCTTTTACGGCGCCATTTGAAATCCAGCTTGTAGCGCAGCATCAGTTTCATGATCAGCAGGCGCCAGCCGAAGCTGCGGGCCATGGCCTTGTGCGCGTCTCGCGCAGTCCAGGCGATGCGCCCCATCAGCAATGTCGAAGGCGACGGCTTGCGCAGGTTCGCCAGTTCATCACCCAACAGGCTGGTGTCGAAGAACTCCGGGTCCAGCGTTCGCCCACCGGCCAGGGCGCCTGGCAGATGCGGGTAGTAATCGGGGTACTTGGCCGCCACGGCGTAGCGCACCCGGCTGATGCGGGTGAGCTTCTCGATCATTTTCGGTGCATTGTCCAGGTAAGCCTGCAGACGCGCCTCATCGACGTGCTCACCCGCTGCCGCCTTCAGGTAGGTCATGGCGGTGGCGTAACTGTCGTTACCGTTCATGCGAGCGAAATAGTGGTTGTTGGGAATCCAGATGCCACCGCCGGAGATCGCCGACGTGCCGCCGTACTGGTTGCTTTTCTCCACGACCAGCACGCTGAAACCCTGGTCGGCGAGGAACACCGCCGAAGTCATCGCACCTGCGCCCGAACCAACGACAATCACGTCGTAGAGGGTTTGAGACTGAACTTGAGCCGTCATTGTTGTTATGCCATTAGCTGAGGTCAGAAAAACCGCCGACCACGCAGGACGCGCTGGCGGAGTGCAACCCATGATCGGGGCTGCGGGGGGACGGGCTCATCGTCAAAGTGGACTAGGGGCTGGTAAGCGGCCTCGAACCAGATGCTGCGGTGTGTCTGTTGCACCGCGGCATCGTTCTTCACCTGTAGGAGCGAGGCTTGCCCGCGAACCAGGCGCTGCGGTGTATCTGTTGCACCGCGTGATCGTTCTTCGCCGGCAAGCCTGGCTCCTACACGCGAACAAGGCGCTGTGGTGTACCTGTTGCACCGCGTTATCGTTGTTCGCCGGCAGCCTGGCTCCTACAGGCGAACCAGACGCTGAGGGGTGCCTGTTGCATCGCGTGATCGTTGTTCGCCTGTAGGAGCGAGGCTTGCCCGCGAACCAGACGCTGTGGTGTACCTGATGCACCGCGTCATCATTCTTCGCCGGCAAGCCTGGCTCCTACAGGCGAACCAGACGCTGAGGGGTGCCTGTTGCATCGCGTTATCGTTGTTCGCCTGTAGGAGCCAGGCTTGCCCGCGAACCAGACGCCGCGGTGTATCTGTTGCACCGCGTTATCGTTGTTCGCCGGCAAGCCTGGCTCCTACAGGCGAACCAGACGCCGCGATGTATCTGTTGTACCGCGTTATCGTTCTTCGCCGGCAAGCCTGGCTCCTACAAGCGAACCAGACACCGTGGTGTGTCTGTTAAACCGCGTTATCGTTCTTCGCCGGCAAGCCTGGCTCCTACGGGTGAACCAGTCGCTGCGGTGAATCTGTTGCACCGCGTCATCGTTCTTCGATTCGCGGGAACGATCATCGGGCGGTTACAGGGATGCGCGTTTCGCAGCCCATGGATGAGCCTGTTCCAGTTGGCTGGCCAGGCGCAGCAGTGTGTCTTCCCCGCCCAAGCGAGCGGTGAACATCATGCCCACCGGCAGACCGTCGTCGCTCTGGCCCAGGGGCAGCGAGATGGCCGGTTGGCCACTGACATTGGCCAGTGCGGTGAAGCCCGCGCTGCCCATGGCCTGGTGGGCGTAGCTCTCCCAGGACTGATCCAGGGACAACAGGCCAAGTTTCGGGGTGAGACTGCCGGTGACCGGCGACAGAATCACGTCGTAGCGCTCAAAGGGCTGTTCCATGGTTGCGCCGATACGCTCGAACGATTGACGGGCGCGGTACAGATCCTCGCCACGGGTGCCCTTGTAGCGCTCCAGGTTGACCATCGTGATCTTCTCCAGATCCTGCGCCGTGACAGCCCGTCCGAGTACCTGCTCACGATCCTGTATCTGGGACCGCAACCCCGTGCCGATGACCATGCCGTGGGCACCGAACAACTCGCGCGGGTCGACCTGAAGCGTCAACTCGTCGATCTCGTGCCCCAATGCCAGCAATTGCTTGAGGGTCTGCTCCAGAGTCGCCGCAATCGCCGGCTCCAGCGGGGTACCGGTCAGCGATTGGCGCACCACGGCCACCCGCAGCTTGCCCGGCTCGCGTTGCAACTCCTGCACATAGGGCCGTACCAAGGGTGGGCACCAGTACGCACTGCCCGCTTCATGGCCTTGCCCGGCATCGAGGAACAGCGCTGTATCGCGAACCGTGCGCGAGACCACGTTGGCCACGCTGGCCCCAAACCAGCCTTCGAAATGCAGGGGGCCGCTGGGGGTGCGATAGCGGGTTGGCTTGAGCCCGACCAGGCCACAGTACGAGGCCGGAATACGGATCGAGCCGCCACCATCGGTGGCATGGGCAACAGGCACGATACCCGCCGCCACCGCCGCTGCCGCACCACCGGAGGAGCCGCCCGCGCTCATGGCCAGGTTCCAGGGGTTACGGGTCTGGCCCCAGGCCAGGGATTCGGTGGTGGTGGTCAGGCCGAATTCGGGGCACGCGGTTTTGCCGAACGGCACCGCACCCGCCTGCTCGTAGCGAGTGATCAGGGTGCTGGTACGCGTGGCGGGCGGGGCGTCCTTGAATAGCCTGCTGCCGTTACTGGTGATCGTGCCTTGCAGAGGAGTGTTGAGGTCCTTGAGCAACAGCGGCACGCCCGCCAGGCTGCCCTGGTTGTGAGTGCCGGCCACACGGCGCTGTGCCAGCAAGGCGCGGGCATAGGTTTCATGGAGCATGTTCACTGCGTTGACCCTGGGGTTGACCTCGTTGTAACGGGCCAGTGCCGCCGCCAACAGATCCTCCGGGCTCAGTTGGCCGTTGCGGATGGCCTGACTCATGGCCCAGGCATCCATGGCCTGATAGTCACCAGCCGAAAGCCCCTCGGCGCGTGCATCGGCAAAACGCCCCACAAGGCCCGCGCCGACTGCTACGGCACCGGCCTTGAGCACGCTGCGGCGGGGCCAGC
This sequence comes from Pseudomonas sp. NPDC089569, assembly GCF_050280625.1. Lineage (NCBI taxonomy): Bacteria > Pseudomonadati > Pseudomonadota > Gammaproteobacteria > Pseudomonadales > Pseudomonadaceae > Pseudomonas > Pseudomonas sp. NPDC089569. Next base: position 16,966 of record NZ_JBNNVQ010000005.1, on the reverse strand, counting down.
CGGTTTCAGCAGCGATTGGAGTGTTTGGTGGTAAGTGTTCGTGGTTATCCATGGTCATGATTGCGCCTTGATTGATTGTTATTGGAGCTTCTTCACGGTCTCGTAGGAGCGAGGCTTGCCCGCGAACCAGACGCTGCGGTGTTTCTGTTGCACCGCGCTATCGTTGTTCGCCGGCAAGCCTGGCTCCTACAGGCGAACCAAACGCCACGGTGTACCTGTTGCACCGCGTTATCGTTCTTCGCCCGTAGGAGCGAGGCTTGCCCGCGAACCAGACGACGCGGTGTATCTGTTAGAACCGCGTCATCGTTTTTCGCCGGCAAGCCTGGCTCCTACAGGCAAACCAGACGCTACGGTGTTTCTGTTGCACCGCGTTATCGTTCTTCGCCCGTAGGAGCGAGGCTTGCCCGCGAACCAGACGACGCGGTGTATCTGTTAGAACCGCGTCATCGTTTTTC
>NZ_JBNNVQ010000005.1:0-16414 GCF_050280625.1 Pseudomonas sp. NPDC089569 | reverse complement strand
TTCGCCGGCAAGCCTGGCTCCTACAGGCGAACCAGGTGCTGCGGTGTACCTGTTGCAATGCGCCATCGTTCTTCGCCGGCGAGCCTGGCTCCTACAGGCGACGCAGATGCCGCGGTGCATCTGTTGCATGGCGTTATTGTTCTTCGCCCTTAGGAGCGAGCGGGCATATCTGGTTCAAGCCACGTTGAAACGCGCCGACAATTGGTCCAGTGCCCGCGCCAGTTGTTCCAGGTCCGAGGCGGCTGTCGCGCTGCGCCCGGCATTGGCCGACAGCGCGCCGGTGCCGCTGGAGACACTCTCGACCCGGCTGACCATTTCCCGCGTGACCCGCACCTGCTCGGCAATCACGATGGCGATGGTGTCGACACTGCGAATCACGTCATCGGTGCCACTGCGAATCTGTGCCACCGAATCGCCGGCCTCATGGGCCAGGTTGACGCCATCGCGTACACGGTTGACAACCCGGCCCATTCCATCGACCACCGCCAGCGTGCCTTCCTGGATACGTTGCACCGTGAGGTCGATTTCTCCGATGGAGCTGGCGGTGCGCCGCGCCAGCAAGCGCACTTCGTCGGCGACCACGGCGAACCCGCGACCGGCCTCGCCGGCCCGTGCCGCCTCGATGGCGGCGTTCAGGGCCAGCAGGTTGGTTTGTTCGGCGATGCTGCGTATCACCTTGAGCACATGGCTGATTTCCGCGGAATACCCTTCAAGCTCACGAATGTGCACGGCCGTGTCGCTGATCACGTCGCTGATGCGGTTCATCTCCAGGGCCATGTCGCGGATAAAGCCCTCGCTTTTTCCCGAGCGTCCCGCCGAATGCTGGGTGATGTCGCGCGACACGCCGACATGGTTTTCCACTTCGCTGATCGACCCCGACAGGTCTTCCACCGCCCGGGATATCCCCTGCACCGCGTCCGCCTGCTGTTGGGTCGCGGTGGAGGCCAGCTCCGCTGATTCGGCCATGTGTGCCGCTTCGCGACTGACCTGCTGGACCAATTCGCGCATCTGCGAGATCAGCCCGTGCAGGCTGTCGCGCATCAGGGCGATGTCGCGCAGCATCAGGGCGAACTCATCGGCACCCTTGATCTCGATGGGTTGCAACAGGTCACCGCTGGCAATCGCCCGCACGCTGGCACCGGCCTGGGCAAAGGCGCGCTTGAGGCGACGCAAGGTGGAAAACGCGGTGAGGCTGCCCGCCAGTCCGCCCGTCACTGCCAGGGCCAGGTAAGCCAACAGCGTCGTGCGATAGCGGCGCTGTGCCGCCTCGTAGGCTTGTGCGGCATCGGCCTTCTGCAAGGCCTGCAATTTGCCCAGCTCGACCACGGCGGCAGTGCCCTCGGGTTCAGCCATGCGCAGGAAGGACAGAATGCCCGACAGACGAAAATCACCCGCGCGCAAGGACTCCAGGAGGATGCCCAACTCATCCTGCCAAGCCTGATAGTGCTGGTCGAACGCCTGCGCCGCCTGCAACTCCTCACCGTTCAACGTGCGTTGGCGATAGCTCGTCCAGGCCTCGGCCAGCGCCCGGTCGTTGCTCTCGATGGCACTGAGTGTCGCCTCCACCGGACGGTCGAATGCGGCCACCAGCGGGCCCTCCGGGTCGTGCTGGATCGCCAGCAGCACCAGGCGCCGGCTTTCATCGAGGCGGTGCTCGATATCGCCGAACATCAACAATGTCGCCAGGTTGTCCTCGTTAATGGCTCGCAGACTGTCGCGTGCCTGCTGCAAGCCATACGCACCGGACACCACCGCCAGCACGAACAACAACGTAGCCAACAGCGCCCAGAGCCACAGGCGCTGGGCGATGGTAATTGCCTTGAACATGTTCAATGGCCAGTCTCCTGCAGTGCGGGGTTACCCCCGCGCCGGAATCAGTCGCGAGTGAGCCCGGCCTGCATGGCCGCCAGATAGTGCTCTCCATAGGGTGGCAACAGACCCCATTCGCGACGCGGGTCGTGGGCCGATGCCTTGAACACCGTACGCATGTGACTGAATTCGAGAAAACCCTCACGACCGTGGTAGTGCCCCATGCCCGAAGCGCCGATGCCACCGAACGGCGCATCGTGCATGGCCGCGTGCATCATCACATCGTTGAGGGTAACCCCGCCGGACAGGGTGTGCTCCAGCACATGGCGTTGCTCCTGCACATCCTCGCCGAAGTAGTACAGCGCCAGCGGACGTGGTCGGCCGTTGATTTGCGCGATGACTTGATCGAGGTTGTCATAACCGAGCACGACCATGGCCGGACCAAAGATTTCCTCGTGCATGATCAGGCTGTCCGGGGCCGGGTCCACCACCACCCGCAACGGACGACGACGGTCCCGCGCATCCACGGCCAAAGGTTCGGGCAGGCACTCGATGCGTGCACCGCGCGACTCGGCATCGCGAACCAGGCCCTCGACCCGCTCCAGGTGACGCTGATTGACGACAGCCACCACATCCGGGTTGCCGGCCACGGTCGGGTTGAGATCGCGATAGGCACTGCGCAACGCATCGAGGAAGGCTTCAAGCGAGGCCCTGGGCACGTACACCAGATCCGGGTTGATGCAAATCTGCCCGCCATTGCACGCCTTGCCCGCGGCGATGCTGAACGCGGCCTTGTTGAGGTCGGCGCTTTGCGAAATGATCACGGGTGATTTGCCGCCCAGCTCCAGGGTAACGGGCACCAGGTTTTTCGCGGCATTGCCCATCACCCGACGCCCGACGGCCGTGCTGCCGGTGAACACCAGGTGATCGAACGGCTCACTGCTGAAGGCCTCGCCCAACTCCGGACCGCCATTGACCACTGCCACGACGAGCGGGTCCAGGTGTTCGGCGCACAGGCGCGCCACCAGTTCAGCCGTGCGCGGCACCACTTCCGAAGGTTTGAGAATGGCCCGGTTGCCGGCGGCCAGGGCCGAGGCCAGCGGACTGAACAAGGTGAACAACGGCGCGTTCCAGGTACCCAGGATGCCCACTGTGCCCTTGGGCTGATACATGACCCAGGACGTGGCACCGAGTTGATCGTAAGGGCTGAAGACCTGGCGCGGTTCGTCCTGCATCCAGCCCTGCAGATGATCACGGGCATACTTGAGCGATGCCAGGGCACCGAGCACGTCATTCATCAGCGAGAAGCCGGCGGGCCGCCCGCCAAAGTCCAGGTCGATCGCCGTGGTCAGTGCCTCATGGTGATTGACCAGCAGATCGATCACTTGCTGGAGTCGCTGGCGGCGAGTGTCGGCGTCCACATGGCCAGCATCGGCAAAGGCGCTTTTCTGTCGCGCCAGCAGGCTGGAAAGGTCCTGAACGGAAGTCGTGGCTGAACTCATTGTTATCCCCTTGCAGGTTGGCTCGATGGCCGTTGAGCGCCCGATGCGCCTGACGCCACCCTAGCGTCGTGCCCACCTGCCCCGCCTCGTCCAATCGGACGAGGCCCTGCATTGGCGTTAGTCCGTTGAGACGATGTTCGGTGCCTGCATACGCCCAATACTGGCCATACGAAAACCCCACTCCATGAGGCCAGTCATGGCAACGCAAAACGTCAGTTTCGATCCCCAGGCATTTCGTGCCGCGCTCGGCACATTCACCACCGGGGTCACCATCATCACCACCCAGAGTGAAGACGGCTCGCCGGTGGGTATCACCGCCAACAGCTTCAACTCGGTTTCGCTCAACCCGCCGCTGGTGCTCTGGAGCCTGTCCAAACAGGCCCGCAGCCTGCCGGTATTCAGCAGCGGCAAGCACTGGAACGTGCACGTGTTGTCCACGGAACAGGAAACCCTGTCGGGTCGATTCGCCACCCAGGGCGAGGACAAGTTCGCCGAAATCGAACTGGACAATGGTGTCAGCGAGGCGCCGCTGCTGCAGGACTGTACGGCGCGTTTCCAGTGCCGCACCGCCTTCCAGTATGAAGGCGGCGATCATGTGATCTTTGTCGGTGAAGTGCTCGCTTTCGACCACAGCGATCGCGCACCGCTTGCATTCCAGAGCGGCCAATATGCCCTGGCAACGCGCAAGCCACGCAGCGAACTGCGTCTGGCCACCACACCGCCTCCCCCCGAATGCAGCTACACCGAAGACTTGCTCGGCTACTTGCTGGGACGCGCGCATTATCAGGCACTCAATGCACTGCGCCAGCTATTGAGCAGTCAGCAGTTGGACGAGCAGACGTTTTTCGTGCTGTCGATTCTGTGCATCCGCGACAATCTGACCCTCGATGAAATCAACACCTTCGTCAATTACACAGGTCGCGTCGTGACGCTGGCCAGCATGCGTTTTCTCGAACGCCAGCGTCTGGTGGCATTCGAGGGTCCGCCAGAATCGCTGCGCTTTGTCCTCACTGCACAGGGTCGCGAGGTTTCATTGCACCAACTGGCGCTGGCCAAGGCCGTGGAAGAAGATCTCTCGGCCAAACTGGGCGCCGCCGATGCACAAGCCCTGAAGGTTTTGCTCAAGCGTCTGATCGTCGTCAGTGACCCTGGCCTGCCTGACCTGTGGGCACCAAGATGACTGCCCGGGCTGACGTGCTGTCGCCGGTCAGGAGCGGCTGGGGCAGCCACGGCTTGTTGTTACTGCTGGCCCTGGTGTTTGCCGACAATTTTGTCGGGCGACAGATACTCGCGGTCATGGTCGAGCCGATCAAAGCCGAATTCGCGGTGGGCGACACCGCCATCGGCTTGATCTCGGGCCTGGCGTTCGCGGCGGTCTATGCGCTCATGGGCTTGCCGGCGGGACGGCTGGTGGATCGCATGCCGCGTATCCGCCTGCTGGCGATGTCCTGCCTGCTATGGGCAGTGGCGACCATGGCTTGCGGGTTTGCCGGCAGCTTCCTGGCACTGGCCATGGCACGGATGCTGGTTGCCGTCAGCGAGTCGCCGACCACTTCAGCCTCGCTGTCGTTGATCGCCGACCTCTATCCACCACAACGACGCTCGTTCGCCATCAGTTGCTTTACGGCGGCACCGACCTTCTCCTCGATCATCGGCTTGAGTATCGGGGCCTGGGTGGTGGAACACTATGGCTGGCGCAGCGGGTTCATCGCCCTTGGCGTACCGGCCCTGGCGTTCAGCGCGATCCTGGCCTTTGTCGTGCGGGATCCGCAGCGGGGCCGCTGGGACCTCACACCCCACGCTCCGGCACAACCGGCACTGCTGGGCATGAGCGCCGAGGCACGCCAGCTCTGGGCATTGCCGGCCTACCGCTGCCTGGTCCTTGCTGGCGGCCTGACGACGCTCAGCTCCTATGCCATCGGCATGTGGAACACCAGTTTCCTGGTGCGCTCCCACGGCCTTTCACTGCAACATGCCGGTTTGCTGGCCGGGGTCATCTGCGGCATCTCGGCCGGGATCGGCGGCCTGTTCAGTGGCTGGTTGGCTGATCGTCTGAATCGTCGCCACCCTCACTGGCAAATTTCCATTCCGGTACTGGGCCATCTGGCAGCCCTGTGCGCATTGGTCCCCTACCTGCTTTGGTCCGGTTCCCTGCTGGTGCGCCTGGGTGACGTGCCGATTCCGAGTGCCATGCTCTGGTGCGCACTCTATTCCTTCTTTGCCGTGTGGTGGGTCGCTCCGTCCTACAACCTCGTCACTCAACTGGTACCCGCCAGCCGACGCGGTACGGCCATGGCGCTGCAAACCATCGTCAGTACGTTGCTGGGGGTTGGTGTCGGACCGCTGATCACAGGTTTGTTCAGTGACCTGTTGCTGCCGTTGTATGGCCAGGAGTCGCTGCGCTTTGCACTGCTGCTGGTCAATCTGCCGGTGCTTTGCGCAGTGCTGTTGCTGCGGCGCACTGCGCACCATGCCGGCACCACGAACTACCGCCACGGGCAATAACGCTCGACGTACTCATTTTCCAGTCGATGGATCGGATAACCATGACCACCGCATCAGCCCATCCAGTCCCCAGCGCTCGCGACCGGCTTCTTGACGCCGCGGCTGAACTCTTTGCGACACGCGGGTTCCAGGCAGTCGGCTTGCGAGATCTGGCGAGCCACCTGGGACTGCATGCCGGATCGCTTTACCATCACATCGAAAACAAACAGTCGCTGTTGTTCGAACTCATCGAATCCGCGCTGTCGGACTTGTTGCAGGAAACGCTGCATCGGATCAAAGGCGCCAGAAGTCCACGCGCGCGGCTGCGCTTGTTCATTCAAGCCTTCGTCGCGTTCAGCTTCAATGAACCCTGCAGACTGGCGCTGATGACCCGCGAGTTTGCGAACCTCAATGAAGAGCAGCAACAGCCGATAATCCAGCTGAAAAACAAATACGCGTCCGTGTTAGGTGCAATCATCGCCGACGAGCAGGGTGTCAAGGGCAAGCCTGGAAGTGACTGTTGCCCAACCACCAACGCGGCCATCGTCATGCTGTTTGGACAGTCACAGTGGTACAGCCGTGAAGCGACCGAATCACAACTCGCGCAGACACTCACGGATGTGTTGATGTGCCTGATCGCAGGCAGCAGGAAGAACCAGGGCAGCAGCAATGCCACAACACGACTGTCGACGATCGCGCTGCACGCAGGAAATGACAGAACGGAATGAAATACACCCGCCCCCTTCGCCTGGCCAGCCTCCCATGTGCGCGCAATGGATCGTCCAGCGCAAATAAAACGCGCAATATGGTGAAAAAAACCTGTTAAGCCGTTGTTTTACAGTAACCTTGAGCCCTCAGAGAAAACCCATGCCTGCACACGGCCGCTGACTGCTCCCAATGCGTAAACTTCTGTACCTGACACTCTCCATGGCGTTGATCGCCGCTCTCACGACCTACGCCATGTGGGCCGCGGACCGCCCGGTGGGCCATTACCTTTCGGATCTGCGCATCGAACTGGCCATCGATCAGGGCACCCCCGCCGACCGTGGCAACCTGCTGGGCATCCAGCCCGAGCTTTTCCCCACCGACTATCAAAGCCCCGAACGCCTGCATCGCAAACTTGCGGCTTACTTGCAAAAAGCACGGGACCAGGGTCTGTTGAACGAAAAGACCATCGTCGTGCTGCCGGAACACGTGGGTACCTGGCTGATGGTCAGCGGCGAAAAGGATGAGCTGTATCAGGCCACGACACTCAAGGAGGCCATGAACTGGCTGGCTGTGAGCAACCCCTTGAAGTTCGTCCGTGCACTCATCAGCGCCGAAGGCGGAAGTCGCCTGGATGACGCCCACCTGCGCATGAAGGCCAGGGGCATGGCCAAGGACTACCAGGCACTGTTCGGCGGTCTGGCGAAAGAATTCCAGGTGACGCTGGTCGCGGGCTCCATCGTGCTGCCCGAACCCAGCATCGTCGACGGCACCCTGAAGGCCGGTCGCGGTGCACTGTTCAACAGCAGCGTGGTGTTTGGCCGCGATGGTGTGCCGATAGGCCAGCCTCAACGGCAAATGCACCCGGCGTTCGAACAACAGGACGCGATCAAGGCCAATCGCGAGCAAACCCTCAATGTCGTCGACACGCCGGCCGGGCGCCTGGGCGTTCTGATCGGCAGTGACAGCTGGTACCCGGACAACTATCGCAAGCTCGACGAGCAGCAGGCCCGGATCGTCGCCGTGCCGGCCTTCATCGCCGGTCGCGGTACCTGGGATCAACCATGGCGCGGTTACAGGGGCTCCCCGGCACCGGCTTCGGTCAATCTCAAGACCGGAGAGCTCAGCGAAGGCCAGGCCTGGCATCGCCTGACACTGACTGCCCAACCGCCCTCCAGTCTGGCGATTGCCGGCATGAGCGTGTTCCTGCGCGGGCAGTTCTGGGATCAGGCCAGTGCCGGGCAGAGCTTTCTCAACAGCAACGGTCAGCAATTCGCAGACGGCAACGCCCGTGGTGCGCGCCTGCTGAACCTCTGGTTGTAAACCATGAAACCCCAGCCCATGCGTCTGGGTGACCTGTCGGTGGGCTTCGTTCACAGCCTGGTCGACGCCGTTCGCAGTCACGGCGCGGACCCACAGCCTCTGCTTGAACAATACGGCCTGGACGCGGCGCGACTCAGCCAGGCCGGTGCCCGGCTCTCGATTCCGCGCTACATGCGCCTGGGCCATAGTGCCATTCAGTTGACCGGCAGTGCGGCACTGGGCCTGCGCATGGGACAACTCAGCCGCCTGAGCCAGGTCGGCCTGGCCGGAGTGACTGCGGCCCAGGCGCCGACGGTGCGCGAAGCCGCGCGCTGCCTGACCCGCTTCGAAGCCTTGTATGGCTCCAACTATCGCGGCCAATCGAGCTTTCACGAAGATCCTCAGGGCGCCTGGCTGCGCTTCTACTCCATCAGCCCTTACAACAGCTATAACCGCTTCGTGGTGGATTCGATCATCGCCGGCTGGTTACACCAGTTGTCCAGCGTGAGCCCTGCCCCGCTTCGCGCCGAACGCATCGATATCGAATTCGAGGTACCTGACTACCGCGCAGACTATGACGCGCTGGGCGACTGTCCGATCCACTTTGGCGCCGAGCACAACCAATTGCGCTTGAGCCTGGCCAGCCTCGCCCAGCGCAACCCGGTACACTGTCCGAGTACCTGGCGACATTTGCTTGAGTTGTGTGAGCGCGAGCTTGAGCAACTGACACGCACCCGCAGCCTGCGTGAACGCATCACCCGGCTACTGGGCCCAATGCTCAATGGTGGCCGGGAGCCCGGCCTGGAAGAAGTGGCGGCACGCCTGAAGCTGCCCACCTGGACCTTGCGCCGCAAGCTCGCCGAGGAAGGCACGCAGTTTCGTGCAATTCTCAACGACACTCGCCACGACCTGGCCATGACCTACATACGCGATACCGAACTGGCCTTCGGAGAAATCGCCTATCTGCTGGGCTTCGCTTCAGCCGAAGCCTTTCAACGCGCCTTCAAGCGCTGGACCGGTCAGACGCCTGGCGAATTTCGCCGCAGTCATCGCCAATCCGTCTGACGTTTACAGCTCGGTAGCGTCTTCGGCCGGTTCCAGGGGATCCAGTTCAAACGCCTGGTACTCGAGCAGCTCTTCTTGATAATCATCCATTTTCGAATCCCCCAACGCTCATTGAAAAATATCTGAACAAGAGACCAACACCTTGAGCGTAAAGTGCCCGCGTTAAGAAAAAGTGACGCGAACACGACACTTCGTCGCTACTGGATAAACGTAGCAGCCGGTCAGGAATTTATCACAGGAAATTTTCGATACAGGCCGCTGGACAGCGACCTGATTGATGCGGGTCAAGCTTTTTGCCGTCGTCGGGAGACAGGTACGAAATCACCCGGTCTCCCGATGCCGATCACTGGCCGGTGATAGGCATGGCCTTGATCGGCTCTGCCGGTGGCGGCATGTCGCTCGGATTGGCCGGTGGCGTGATGATTTGCGCTGCAGGTGCCGGCTCGGCGCTCGGGGTCGCGGTAATCGGCGCGGCTTCAGCCGGTGGAGCCACCGGTTCGGACGCTGGCGACTCCTTTGCCGCTTCAGCGGCCGGTGCAGCTGCTGCACCGGCATCCGGCGTCAATGAAGCCGGTGCAGCCTTGGGTTCTGGCATGCCCAGTTCGGTTTTCGGCTTTTCGGTGATATGCGCCGCTTCTTTCGCTTCCTTGGGTAGAAACAGTTCGACCAGCGTGAAAAAACGCTCGTAGAACTTGTGCGAGGTCACGGTTTCGCTCGCCACCTTGACCATCGAATCATCCGATGAACCGATCGGCATCGATACGGAACCCAGTACACCCACCCCGAGACTGGCGGAGTTGTTCGTCTTCTTCAGCGCGTACTGGTCCTGCAGGGCGTTGGCGAACACCGTGGCGTGATGCCCGGCGCTGCCATCCTCGGCACAGACCACACTGAAACTGATTTCCATGTGGGTCTCGCCGGTCTGCTGGAAGCTCTTGTGTCCGCTGACCAGTTTCGGATCGCTGCTGGTAATGATGTAGCCCTGACTCAGCAACGCCCGACGTGCGGCCTCACAGGAAGCCGAATCGGTCACCGGATAGTTGCGGGAAAATGTTCCGGAGTCGTCGAAGTTCTCATGCTCATAGATGGCGGCTTTTTTCGATGAGCACCCGGCCGCGGCGGCCAGTACCAGTGCCAGCCCGGCAACACGCATGGGAAATGATTTAAACATTGAACATCCTGAGGAAAACGGTTCGGGGCGTATTGTGCAACAGAAAGATGCTTAGCGGCGCATCGATTGTGTCTTAAAACAGTTACAGGAGTGTTGACTCCGATATCAGGCAAAAGTCCCGCACGTTTGTCGCCCCGCCCCCCCAACAAAAAACCCCGGCCATTCGGCCGGGGTTCCCGTATCACTCAACACTCAGGCTGGCATCAGAAACGCTTGATATCGGCCTGGCTTTCCAGCTGCTTGCGGTAGGCCGCAAAGTCTTGCTGCCCCACGCGCGAAGCGAGGAAACGGCGATATTGAGCCTTTTCTTCGTCAGTCGGCGTAGCGGCTTCGTTGACACCGTTGAGACGCACGATCACCAGGCTGCCATCAGGCAAGGTCACGCTGGAGAAGGTCGGCTTGTCCTTGGCGGCAGGCTTGGGCATGCGGAACAATGCTTGCAGCACCGCAGGATCGACACCTTCCTGAGCACGGGTTGCCGCTTCGGTAACTTTCCAGCTCTGGCCGTCGATTGCCTTGTCCAGTGGAGTCTTGCCATCGCGCAGGCTGGCGATCAGCTCATCAGCGCGGGTCTTGGCCGCAGCACTGGCGTGCTCCTTGGCCAATTGCACGCGAATCGGACCGGCCACCTTTTCCAGCGGCAGTTGCGCAGGCTTCAGGTGTTCCTTGGCCCGCAACACAACCACGGTTTCAGGGTCGAGTTCGATGGCGGTACTGTTGGCGCCCTCATCCAGCACTTCCGGGCTGAACGCCGCAGTGATCACGGCACGGTTGGCGGCAATACCCTCACCGCCTTCACGCCCGAACGGTGCAGAAGTGTGAACGGTCAGTTTCAGATCCTGCGCCGGCTGAGCCAGATCGGAAGCTTCGAAGGAAGCATCTTCCAGTTGCTTGGTCGCTTCGACGAAACGCTGCTCGACCTGCTGGGCCTTCAATTCGCGCGTCAGCTTGTCCTTCAGGCTGGCAAATGTCGGCACTTCAGGCGCTTGTACACCCAACAGCTTGATCAGGTGGAACCCGAAGTCGGTGCGAACCGGTGCGGAAACCTGATCCTTGGACAAGGCATAAAGCGCCTTTTCGAAGGCCGGGTCATAGACACCAGGACCTGCATAGCCGAGGTCACCGCCATTGTTCGCCGAGCCCGGGTCCTGGGAGAATTCCTTGGCCAGGGCCTCGAAACTCTCGCCTTTGGCCAGGCGCCCCTGAATTTCTTCGATTTTGGCCTTGGCCTGGGCTTCGGTGGTCTTGCCGTTCACTTCGATCAGAATGTGCGCTGCCCGGCGCTGCTCGGACAGGTTCGCGGTTTCTTTCTGATACGCCGCTTGCAGGTCTTCGTCCTTGACGCTGACCTGATCAAAGAAGGAAGCCTTCTTCAGCTCCAGATAGTCGATGACCACCTGATCCGGCGTCATGAACTCCTTGGCGTGTTCGTCGTAATAAGCTTTGACCTCGTCGTCGGACAGCTTTACGGCTGCCGGATCGGCCTTGATGTTCAGGGAAGCGAAATCGCGCGTCTGTTTTTCCAGACGGGCAAATGCCAGCACCTGTGCATCGGTCACAAAGCCACTGCCTGCGACACCGGCGCGCAACTGGCCGATCAGCATTTCCTGAGCCAGCATCTGGCGGAATTGCATGCGGCTGTAGCCGAGTTGACGAATGACCTGGTCGAAGCGCTCAGGGCTGAACTTGCCATCGACCTGGAATTCCGGTGTTTGCAGGATGACCTGGTCCAATGCGCCTTCGGAGAAAGCGAATTTCGAACTCTCTGCGCCTTGCAACAACAGCTTGCGATCGATCAGGCCTTTGAGGGCTGATTCGCGCAGCATCTTTTCATCAAGCAAGGAAGCATCGAAGTCCTTGCCCAACTGTTGCATCAGCTGGCGACGTTGCATGTCGACCGCCTGGCTCAGCTCGTTCTGACTGATCTCTTCGCCATTGACCTTCGCCGCCTCATTCTTGTGCGTCGCGGCCTTGAAAATGGCATCGAAACCGGTCAGGGCCATCAGTACAACAATGACCCCGATAATGGTCTTGGCAATCCAGCCTTGTGAATTGTCCCTGATATTCTGCAGCATGCGTCCCCCATAAACGGTTGAACTTCACAATTAGGCAACCGTGGAGCGTGGGTAGAATCCGGATAGAAGAAAGGCGCATCCGAGGATGCGCCTTCTCGTAACTGGCGAAGCGGACCGATGACTCGAACTCTCGAGCCTCGGCGTCTCGGACCGGCGTTCTGCCGACTGGACTACCGCTCCGCTGCCGGATCAGGCATGACCCCGACCCGGAAAGGTAAAACCTGAAGCGAACTTAGTTGACAGCTTCTTTCAGGGCTTTACCAGCTTTGAAACCTGGTTTTTTGGCTGCTGCGATTTCCAGTGTCTTGCCGGTCTGCGGGTTGCGACCAATGCGAGCTGGACGATCGGTGACGGAGAAGGTGCCGAAACCAACCAGAACAACAGAGTCGCCAGCCTTGAGAGCGCCAGTGACGGATTCGATTACAGCGTCCAGCGCGCGGCCAGCAGCAGCTTTCGGGATATCAGCGGATGCAGCGATAGCATCAATCAGTTCCGACTTGTTCACTCTAAGTCCCCTTATATCTATTTGAGTATGATTCTAAGTTTTTTTGGTGAAAGCAAAAACGAGTGCTGAATGGCCTACAGACACTTAAGAGCCGCTTTATAACAAGGGCTCTAAAAAGCTGTCAAGGAAGCCCCCCAGGCAAATACGTACTAATGCGTGCTAATTCTTTCCTTAGAATCGGACTCGCGTTTTTCATCCTTCGCGACAATCTCCGGAGCCACATCCGGCAAGGGCTCCGGCGCGTATTGCAGCGCAATTTGCAGGACCTCGTCAATCCATTTAACCGGTTTAATCTGGAGATCCTGCTTGATATTGTCAGGAATTTCCTTCAAATCGCGAACATTCTCTTCGGGAATGATCACAGTCTTGATTCCACCCCGGTGAGCGGCGAGCAGTTTTTCCTTCAAGCCACCGATCGCCAGCACTTGACCACGCAAGGTGATTTCACCGGTCATGGCTACGTCCGCACGCACCGGAATGCCGGTCAATGCCGAAACCAGCGCCGTGCACATGCCTACGCCAGCACTAGGGCCGTCCTTCGGCGTCGCCCCTTCAGGCATGTGGATATGGGTATCGCGTTTCTCGTGGAAGTCCAGGGGAATACCCAGGCTCTTGGCGCGACTACGAACAACCGTCAGGGCAGCCGTGATCGATTCGACCATGACATCACCCAGGGAACCTGTCTTGATCAACTGGCCCTTGCCGGGCACGACAGCCGCCTCGATAGTCAGCAACTCGCCGCCTACCTGAGTCCATGCCAGCCCGGTCACCTGACCGATCTGGTCCTGTTGTTCCGCCAGGCCGTAACGGAATTTACGCACGCCCAGGAAGTGCTCCAGCTCGTCAGCAGTCACTTTCACCGAAAAGCGTTTTTCCAGTGCATGTTCCTTGACCGCCTTGCGGCAAACCTTGGCAATCTGACGCTCCAGCCCCCGTACACCGGCCTCGCGGGTGTAGTAGCGGATGATGTCGCGAATCGCTTCCTCGTCGAATTCCAGTTCGCCTTTTTTCAGCCCGTTGGCCTGAATCTGCTTGGGCGAAAGGTATTTGACGGCGATGTTGATCTTCTCGTCTTCGGTGTAGCCCGGCAGACGAATCACTTCCATCCGGTCCAGCAATGCCGGTGGAATATTCATGGAGTTCGACGTGCACAGGAACATCACATCGGACAGATCGTAATCGACTTCCAGATAGTGATCGTTGAAGTTGTGGTTTTGCTCGGGATCAAGCACTTCCAGCAACGCCGACGCAGGATCGCCTCGCATGTCGCTACCCATCTTGTCGATTTCATCGAGCAGGAAGAGCGGGTTGCGGACGCCGACCTTTGTCATCTTTTGAATCAATCTTCCCGGCATCGAACCGATGTAGGTTCGACGATGCCCGCGAATTTCCGCTTCATCACGCACGCCACCAAGGGCCATACGGACGAATTTTCGATTGGTGGCGTGAGCGATGGACTCCGCCAGCGAGGTTTTACCCACCCCTGGAGGACCCACCAGGCACAACACCGGGCCACGAATTTTCTTCACGCGCTTTTGCACGGCGAGGTATTCGAGAATGCGCTCTTTGACTTCTTCCAGGCCATAGTGGTCGGCATCGAGAATGTCTTCGGCGCGGGCCAGATCCAGGCGCACCTTGCTCTGAGCTTTCCACGGCACCTGAACCAGCCAGTCGATATACGAACGCACGACAGTCGCCTCGGCGGACATCGGCGACATTTGCTTGAGCTTGTTGAGTTCGGCCTGGGCCTTGGCAAGCGCGTCTTTGGGCAGGCCAGCGGCATCGATTCGCTTTTTCAGGTCTTCGATTTCATTGTGGCCTTCGTCACTGTCACCGAGCTCTTTCTGAATGGCCTTCATCTGCTCGTTCAGGTAGTACTCGCGCTGACTGCGCTCCATTTGCTTTTTGACGCGACCGCGAATGCGTTTTTCGACTTGCAGCAGATCGATCTCGGCATCCAGCAACGCCAGTACGTGCTCGACCCGGGCCGACAAATCGATGATTTCGAGAATTTCCTGCTTCTGCTCGATCTTCAGGGCCATGTGTGCGGCCATGGTATCAACCAGGCGCCCAGGCTCATCGATGCTGTTAAGCGACGACAGGACTTCAGCCGGGACTTTCTTACCCAACTGCACATATTGTTCAAATTGTGACAACAGGCTGCGAACGAACACTTCGGACTCGCGCTCGGGCGCGTCGGCCTCTTCGATCAGCGAGACTTCGGCACGGCAGTGGCCGTCCACTTCGCTGAAGCGCTCCACGGTGCCCCGCTGCTCGCCCTCGACCAGAACCTTGACTGTACCGTCAGGCAGCTTCAAAAGCTGCAGAACGGTCGCAATCGTCCCCACGCGATACAGTGCGTCTTCACCGGGATCATCATCAGCGGGGTTTCTCTGAGCCAGCAGCAAAATCTGCTTGTCGCCCGTCATCGCGGCCTCGAGGGCTTCGATGGACTTCTCGCGCCCCACGAACAGCGGGATAACCATGTGCGGATAAACCACGACATCACGCAATGGCAGGAGAGGCAATTCGATGGTTGTCTTCATGATTTCGCCTCTACGGCGGCCCTTGGGCCGGAAACAGATGAAAGTAAACTTGAAACCAAGATGGGGGCTAGTTTCGAAAAAAACAAGCGGATAAAAAAATGACTTGGAAGATCACTGCTTGCCGCAGCGCATGTGATTCAGCCTAACGCCGAAAAACCGGCTCGGTTGCGGCCGGGCTCCGGCCCAAGCCGCCCCCAACAAAAAAGGGGCCCGAAGGCCCCTTCTTTGTACCGGCTGCGCGACACTCAAGCGTCTGGCGCAACCTTGGCAGCGGGCTCACTGTTTTCATAGATATACAGTGGCTTGGACTTGCCTTCTATAACGCTTTCATCGATCACTACTTTACTCACCTCGGACTGCGAGGGGATTTCATACATAGTGTCGAGCAATACGCCTTCGAGAATCGAACGCAGACCACGAGCGCCGGTCTTGCGTTCCAGCGCGCGCTTGGCGACCGATTTGAGTGCATCGGCCCGGAACTCCAGGTCTACGCCTTCCATCTCGAACAATTTGCCGTACTGCTTGGTCAGGGCATTTTTCGGCTCGGTCAGAATCTGCACCAACGCAGCTTCGTCGAGCTCATCCAGGGTGGCCAGGACCGGCAGGCGACCGACAAACTCCGGAATCAGGCCGAACTTGACCAGATCGTCAGGCTCGACTTCACGCAGGGACTCACCGACCTTCTTGCCTTCTTCCTTGCTGCGAACTTCCGCGCTGAAACCGATGCCACCACGGGTGGAACGGTTCTGAATGACCTTTTCCAGACCGGAGAATGCACCACCGCAGATGAACAGGATGTTACGCGTGTCGACCTGAAGGAACTCTTGCTGTGGATGCTTGCGACCGCCTTGAGGCGGAACGGAAGCGACCGTACCTTCAATCAATTTGAGCAAGGCTTGTTGCACGCCTTCACCGGAAACATCCCGGGTAATCGACGGGTTGTCAGACTTGCGCGAAATCTTGTCGATTTCGTCGATGTAGACAATGCCCATCTGGGCCTTTTCCACGTCGTAATCGCACTTCTGCAACAGTTTCTGAATGATGTTCTCGACATCTTCACCTACGTAACCGGCCTCTGTGAGGGTCGTTGCGTCGGCAATGGTGAACGGAACGTTCAGCAAACGAGCCAGTGTCTCGGCAAGCAGGGTCTTACCATGGCGATCGCGATACTGGGGGTGTGGTCGGAGGCGATGACCACGCTGTCGTTGATCACAACGGCCATCGTATTCTGCGCCCTGATCGGTATCCCC